>NZ_JAHLZE010000031.1 GCF_020148105.1 Methanobrevibacter sp. TMH8 | reverse complement strand
ATTAACAATACCACTATTATTTAAATCATATTCTGTATTGTTGAAGATTCTGTTGTAGTTAATAACATTATTCTGTGAACTTTCGTTTATAAGTATTCCTTTTGTATTGTTTATTATGTTATTTCCTTGTATAGTAGTATTTCCACTATTGTATATTGCTAATTCATTATCAACAAAATTAGAATTTAAAACAGTAAGATTAGTAGAATTCCCAAACCTTTGTCCTTCAAATTCTTGTACACTATAAATTGCAGATAATGTATTCCTTAAAAAATTTGAATTGTTAATCGCAATATTTAAAAGATTAAAAATAGCTCCACCATATGTAGCATTGTTATTTTTGAAGTTACAATTATTAATTGTTGTATTGGTGATGCTAGTTATAGCTCCACCATTTGTAGCATTATTATTTGTGAAATTACAATTATTTATATTAGTAGTATTAGTACTAATGCTTTGGTCAAATTCAGCAATAGCGAGAGCTCCTCCAAAGTTTCCAGCACTATTATTTATGAAATTTGAGTTATAGATTGTTATATTTGAGTTATCTGAAGTGATAGCTCCTCCTGAGTCAGTTACTTTATTATTGGTGAAATTAGAATCAGTTACAAACATATAACTATTTATATTTCTAATAGCTCCTCCTATGTTACCTGTATTGTTGATGAATTCACATTGTGTCACTGTTAATGTGCCTCTGTTGTATATTGCTCCTCCATCTGTTGCATTCCCATTGATTATGGTAATATTTATTAGTGTGAGTGTTCCATTACTTTGGATATCAAATATTCTTCCATTATTTTGAGCATCTATTATTGTTGTCTTCGGGTTTTTCCCTATTAGAGTTAGATTTTTATCTATTGTTATATTATTTACATTATTTTTGTATGTTCCATCTAAATTTATAACTGCACCATCAACCGCGTCGTTTATTGTTGTTTTTAAGTCGGTACTATTGTCTGCTGCGTTTACTGAGGATATTGTAATTAAAAATAGTGTTAATAATATAAGACTAAATATTATCTTTTTGTTAATTTTTTAACCCCCGTTTTGGTTGTGTTATAAAATCGTCATATAACCAATATATGACATAATAATTTTTGTTATTTATCATATTTAATAGTTTTCATATTTAAAAAATAAATATATTATTATTTAACTATACTTATTCTGTAAAATAATATATAAAAAACATATAATATTATATAAAAAAACATATATAGAATAACATATATTAAATCTATAAAAATATTATAAAAAACATTTTAAATAGAATTGTAAAAAAGATTGTAAAAAATAGTATAAAAACTAGTATAAAAAATATAAAGAATTAAAAATAGTATAAAATTTAGTTATGTTTTTTGATTATAAAAGATAAATAAAGTATCTGAAAATTCAGATAAAAAATAATATTGATATTTTTATTATTGGTATTTTTATTTATTAAATTTGTTTTAATTTATTCTAAAAATCCTTTTGTTTCATATTTTGCTTGTTGTTCAGCTATTCTATTGTATTCTTCTATGATTAAGTCTCCAGATGATGTTCCAAGCCTATCTGCACCAGCACTAACTAATCTAATAGCTGTTTTATAATCTTTTATTCCTCCGGATGCTTTTACTTTCATATTAGGAGTAGTTCTTCGAATTAAAACAAGGTTAGAGGCTTTTGGAATTTCACCACTTAATCCAGTAGATGTTTTTATATAATCTGCTCCAGATTTAGAAGCTATTTCACTAATTTTTTTGATTTCTTCATCATTTAATAATTCTGCTTCGATTATAACTTTGAGAATTTTTCCTTCGGTTACTTTTCTTACTTTTTCTATTTCTGTTGTTATAGTATCATAATCTCCAGATTTTAAAGCTTGAATATTTGCAACCATATCTATTTCATCTGCTCCATTTTTTATAGCTACTTTAGCTTCTTTTTTCTTAGATTTTGGACTTGTAAATCCAAGTGGAAATCCTACTACTGTAACTACTTTAATATTAGTATCTTTTAAAAGTTTTTTAGCATATTCAACATAATATGGAGAAACAACAATTGCGCAAAATCCATATTCTTTAGCTTTATGAGCTAAATATTCAACACTTTCTTTTGTTGCAGTATTTTTTAGATTAGTATATTCAATTTTGTTAGCTAATGCTTCAACAGAGTTTAATTTTATCATATTATCCCTATAAATTTTATATTAATATAATTGCTATTAATTTAGCATTTTTTACAATTTTTTATTATTGTATGGTTTTCTATTATTTTTTCAATTTCTATTAATTTTAATAATTTTAATAATTCTATTAATTTTATTATTTCTATTATTTTTAATAAACTTACTAATTTTTTAGTTTTACTATTTTTAACAATCTTCCTATTTTTTATTATTTGTTATATTTGTAATTAAATTAATGTATAATATGTTCGTAAAGATATAAATAATTATTGAAAAATATTTATTTAAAATATTTATTAACACAACCATTTAATAAAGTTATTTAGAATTAATAAAAATAATAAATTAATAGAATTAATTAAAAAATTATAAATTCTTAATCATTATAAAATTTAATTCAGTTTTTTAGCCATATAAGGTCCTTCTCTTTTGTAACCAAACTTACGATAGTAATTTCTAGCTCCAATTCCACTAATTATTAGTATTTTATCTTTCTCATTTTGAATAGCTATTTTTTCAGTTTCTTTAAGTAATTTTTCACCAAAACCTGTGTGTTGGCCGATATTTTCTCCTTTTGAACCTATTTTCAGCATATTTCCATATACATGAAGTTCTCTTACAATAGCTGTTGAATCAGTGATTTCTTTTCTATGAGCTTTGTTTGATGGGAAACGTAGTCTTAAAAAACCAGCTAAAGTAGTTTCATCTTTATCTTCAAATGATAAAAATATTTCTTTTCCATCACAAGCTTCATATTCCTCTTTAAAAAGTTTAAAATCTTCAACTTTAACTTCATATTTTTCTTTTGATTTATTAATTTTGTGACCTACTTCTCTGCATCGTATACATTTGCAATTAACATTTTCTTCTTCAAGTCTATTGTAAACAAGCTCTCCAAGATTAGATTTTTTTACTCCAGCTTCTATTAATTTAGCTGGAATATCTCTTTGAATTCTCATGGTCCTTACCCATTTTGGAAGGATTTTTTTTATTTTGACGATTAATTTGACTGCTTCTTCATCAGTATAAGGTGTATATTTTCCTTCTTTCCAAAGGTCATATAGTTTACTTCCTTTAGTTACAAGACAAGGATAAATTTTTAACATATCTGGTTTAAATTTTGGATTATTAAATACTTCTTTAAACATCTCATAGTCTTCTTTTGGATTAGATAATAATCCTGGCATAAAGTGCATAGCTACTTTAATTCCAGAATCACGAAGTGTCTGATTTGCATCAATCACATCTTGAACTGTATGGCCTCTTTCCATCTTCTCATAAATATTGTCATAGATGGTTTGAACTCCAAGTTCAACTCTTGTAACTCCCATTTTTAACATCCTATCTATATCTTCTACTTTACAGTAGTCAGGTCTTGTTTCAAAGGTCATTCCTATACAGCGGACTTTAGCTATTTCATTAGCTTTTTGAACATCTTCTAGGAGAACATAATCAGTTGGTGGGTAAAGCTTGACATTTGCTTTTTCATTATCCCACCCACCAAAATCATTCATAGCTTTTAAACATTGGGCAATAAACCACTCTTGATATGAAGATTCTCTAGATGGAAATGTCCCTCCCATAATTATTAGTTCTACCTTGTCTATGTTATGTCCTACAGTTGATAGCTGTTTCAATCGATTATAAGTTTGAGTGTAAGGGTGAAAATCAAACATTCTAGCTCTAAGAGCTGCAGGTTCTTCTCCAGTATAACTAGGTGGTGCTACATCACTTTCTGGGCAATAAAAACATCTTCCATGTGGACATTTGTGTGGATGGCACATTACAGCTACAATAGCTACTCCAGATATGGTTCTAGTTGGTTTTTTCATGAGAATTTTAGATACTACTTCTCGTTCTTCTTCAGTTGCACATTCTAATATCTCAGTATTACTCATAAATTTCGGAAGATCAAAATCTCTACAAACTTTCCTTTTAGCTATTTCCAAATCACGCCTTGTAGATATCTTTTTATTTAGAATATCATCAATTATAATTCGATAGATTTTTTCCATAGCTATTTCACCTTTTTTATTCATATTATTAGTTTTATCAATTTATTATACTTTATAAAATATTAATTACATGATATTGATTATATGATATTGATTATAGTATTAATTATAATAATATAGATACTATAATTATAATTATTATAAAATTTAATTGAATATGATAGAATATTAGATAAAATATTAAATATATAATATATATCTAAAATAAATCAGTTAAATTTAAACATTAAAATTTATGTTTTTTATAGTATTTGTATTAGTTTATTATTTCTATTAATTTATTATTTGATGTTACAATGAAGTAAAAAATAATAGTTAGTATATGATATGGATAAATTTGAAAAAATTTATTACTAAAGTTGAACATAATATATTATAATAAATTTTTAATAAATTATATTGTCATATATGAAATATTATGAATTGTTGATATAACTAAAATATAAAGTATATGAATTAAGATATAAAATAGGACATAAAATATAGATAAAATAACATAAAATAACATAAGCTATATATTTTACATAAAAAAGGGGATTTAAAATGAGAATGAAAGATTTATTAGGTATGCAGGTACTTGACATTGATGCAAAAGATATTGGAAAAGTTTCAGATGTTGATTTTAATGAAGAAAGTGGTGAAATCAACAAGATAGCTGTTTCATTACAGAAAAATATTTTATCTCATGATGAAGTTTTAATTCATTTTGAAAATATTAAAAGTATTGGTGATTATGTTTTATTAAGAATAAACATTGATAAAGATGATAAAGTTTAACTAATAAATCATATTCATTAATCTTTTTCTACTTATTGGGATGATTGTGTGAAAATTAAAGATGCTAGGGGAAAAATTATTGAAATCGGCTCTTATATTAGGTATATTGGAACTGGAACTATTGGTAAAGTAACAGATCTTAAAATTGATGAGTCTGACGAATATTCTGAATGGGTTAAAATTGAAAAACCTCTTTTATGGTATTCTAATGATGTGGTCGAGGTTATTGATGAAAAAAAGGTTAAAACTAAAGATTCTCACATTCGAAAAGAAGATAATGTTGAAAATTTAAAGAATATTGGAAATGAATTAGAAGATGCTTCTCTAACATCTGGTGGAGCTGAAGGTGGAGGTTAACTCCGTTTTTATTCTTTCAAATTCTTATTCACTTTCATTTATATATTTATTTATTATTTTCGTTCATTATTTCAGTTTATTTATTTGAATGTATAGTTATTTATCTAGGAATTCATTAATCTATTAATTTATTTATCTATTCAGTAATCTATTCATTTATTTATTCAATTCTCATATTTTGTTCTTTTCCATTTTTTCATAATGGAAATAGTGGTATAAATGGAAGTAAATTAAAAATAAATTAAATTATATTTAATTAGGTGAAATTATGGAAAATAAAACAATTTTAGGAATTTTAGCTATTGTTCTTGGTGTTATAGCAATCATATTCCCATTAATTAGCTTAGAATTTATACAAATTGTTGCAGGTCTTGCAGTAGTGATACTTGGTATTTATTGGATTATCAGAGGAATTCATTTATGGAATTCAAGTAAAGCTCACTGTGTTCTTTATGTTCTTGTTGGGATCTTTGCAATATTATTTGGATCAGTTTTAACTGGAAATTTACCATTCTTTATAGTAACTTCTAGCTTTATTCTATATGTAGTTGGATTTTTAATGATTATGTTTGGAATAGCTGATTTATTTATTAAAAATGCCCCAATATCTAAAACATCTGCAGTATTGTTTGTACTTTTTGGTATTGTACTTTTAATGTTTGCAAATTTATTATTTGAAAACCCACTATATTTAGCTATACTTATTGGAATTGCTTTAATTGCAGAAGGTATTACTTTAATATTTGAACCAATTGAATCAATTGAAAAAATTGAACCAAAAGAAGAAATTGGGGAACTTGAACCAAAAGAAGAAATCGGAGAATCTGAACCAAAAGAAGAATAAATTTAGAAATTATCTATTTATTAATTAAATATTTTTATTTTTTATTTATCCCTTTATTTTTCTATTTTTCTATTTTTTATTTATTTTTTATAATTATTTTTTTAGCTAAAACTGAAATATTATTTTATTTCTATTTTATTATTTTTTATAGCATTTATATAGAAAAATATATTAATAATATTAAACAATATATATTATATGTACCTGTGTATTATTTTTTAATAGATGGGGAAATTATATAGGATATATGATGGTATTGGTTGTATTTAGAAGGTGTGTATATATGGAAAATAAAACAATTGTAGGAATTTTGGCGATTATATTTGGTCTTTTAATAATGATTTTCCCATTTATGAGTCAATTTGTATTATCTGTAATAGCAGGGATCGGATTACTTATTTTAGGTATTTTCTTCCTTATTCAAGGAGCTAGTCTTTGGACACTTACAAAAGCAGGTTCTATTGCATATATAATAATTGGTTTCTTAGGAATGCTTGTTGGAATAATGCTTTTAGGGAATGTATTATTATTTGGAGTATTAATTAGTTTGTACTTATATATAGCTGGTTTCATGCTTTTATTTGCAGGTTTAGTAGGTATATTTACAAGATCTGCAATGATGACAAAAGCTTCATCTGCATTAATGTTAATTTTAGGTATAATAACTATAGTACTTGGATATTTCGCATTATTAAGTCCAGTATATGTAGCTATTATTTTAGGTATAAGTTTAGTCATTGATGGAATAGCTATTGCAATGGGAAATTATGATGGAATAATTGAAGAGTAATTGAATAATCTTATAGATTTAAGTATTATTCGTTCAATTTAATTTATTATATTTTTTCTCTTTTTATTTTCTATTTTTATTTAGAATTAACTTTTAATATTTTATAATATTTTTTGATTCTTGTATTATTTTTAATATTTTTTAATATTTTATATTATTTTTTTATTTTTAATCTTGTTAAATATCCTTTATTTTTAGAATTTCTTCTCATTATCAGTTTTTTCATTGTTTTTAGTTTGTTTTTTCTTAATTTATTAAAGTTTAGTTATTATTATCATAAATTTTAAATATTAATAGAAACATATAGTAATATGAAACATATGTTATTATAGTTATATAGGCAAAAGTTAGTATTTAATAACAAAGTTTATATGATAGTGAATCTTTAAATTATACATAATATCATGAACAATTGATTAAATTATAAATTTATTTAAGATATTAATTGAAAAATTGTTAATATATTCAATATTTTTTGAAAAATAATAGAGGGTAATAAAAATGTTAAAAGTAGAAGTATTTACATCCCCAAGTTGTCCCTACTGCCCAATGGCTGAACAAATTGTTGAAGAAGCAAAAAGAGAGATAGGGTCTGAAATGGAAGTAGAAGTCGTTAACATAATGACTGACAGACAAAGGGCTGTTGATTATGGTATAATGGCAGTTCCAGCCATAGCTATTAATGGCGTTGTTGAGTTTGTTGGAGCTCCAACAAAAGAAGAATTAATGGCTAAACTAAAAGTTTAAATTTCTAATCATTGATTTTATTAGCTATTTAGGTCATATTGCACTTATTTAGCTTTTTTAATTTTAATTTAGATGCTGTTTCTTAAATGATTATTAATTTTTGATATATTTCTGATTTTTTTTGGATTCTTTTTTTTTTCATTTATTATTTTTCGATTCTTGTTTTTATTTAACTATTTTTGATTTTTTGGATTCTTGTTTTTTTATTTATTTAATTATTTTTGATATATTTTTGATTTATTTTCAATTATTTTAAATATTATTATCATATAATATTATAACAAAAAGTGCAATCAATATAAACTACTTAGTAATTATAATATTTAGCTAATTTAAATAAGATATATACTAAAATTATTGTGATATTAAAATGATATTTAAGTGGCTGTTTTTATGATAAATAATCAAAAGAAATCTTTAGTGAATCAAAAACTTAATGATTCAAAAATTGATTTTGGAGTAACTACTGGAAGTATAGCTACAGCTACATCTTTAGCAGCTCTTGAAAGAATTCTTGATCCAGAAAAAGTTATAGATTTTGTTAGAATTTCAACTCCTTTTGATGAAATTGATGTTATAATTGAAAAATCTTCTCTTTTAAGTGAAAATAAAGCGGAATCTATTGGGGTTAAATATCCTTACAATGATCCTGATGTTACTGTTAATTTAAAAATTATTTCTTCTGTTGAATTAATAGATAAATCTGAATATAATAATAAATCTAAATCTAGATTTAAATCTAATATTATTATTGAAGGTGGAATAGGTGTTGGAAAAGTCACAAAACCAGGACTTCAAATTCCTATAGGAAAGTCAGCTATAAATCCAACTCCTTTAACAATGATAGAAAAAAACTTGAATGATCTTGTTCCCAATGGAAAAATTGCTAAAGTCATTATTTCTGTTCCTGATGGTGAAAAAATAGCTAAAAAAACTATGAATCCTAAATTAGGCATTGTTGGTGGGATTTCTATTCTTGGAACTACTGGAATAGCTAGAGCAATGTCTTCTAAAGCTTATAAAGATTCTCTTATTTGTCAAATGGATATAGCTATGGCTATGATTAAGGAAAGTAATTATACAAAAGATGATCTTATTTTTGTTCCAGGAAATATAGGTGAAAAATTAGCACTTGAAAATTTAGTACTTAAAAACAATGAAATGCCAATAAAAGAGCAGATTATTCAAACAGGAAATTATGTTGGTTTTATGCTCTCTTATGCAAATAAAATAGGAATAAATAATCTGATTCTTTACGGACATATTGGAAAACTTGTTAAACTAGCTAGTGGAATTTTTAATACTAAACATTCTGTAGCTGATGGAAGACGTGAAGTAATAGCTACTCATGCTGGATTATGTGGTGCTGATAAAGAAACTATTGAGTCAGTTTTCAAATCAAAAAATACTGAAGAAATGATTGAAATTCTTAAAAAGAAAGATATTGATAAAGATGTTTTAAATAGCATTAGCTTAACTATTAGAAAAATTTGTTTAGAAAGATTTAATCTTAATGTTAAAGTAATACTTGTAGATATGCAAGGGAATCAACTTAATTCAATGTAATTTAATTTAACTCAATTTAATTTAATATATCATGCTATAACTTACTATGATTTGTTTATTTCCTATTTTTAAATTTTTAATAAATTTTTAGTTTTTATTAAGTTATTTAATGAATTATAATAAATATTATAATAGATATATTACTTTTCAATACCTTGCAAAATTATTATTTAAAGATAACTATAATATATCATAGGAGAATATATTAGAATATATTAGAATATATTTAGATGTTAAAGAAAGATATATTTAAAATATATTCCGAGGGATAAAATGAAAATAGCTATGGTTGGTCAGTTTCCTCCTCATATAGGTGGTGTTGGAGTTCATATTCACAGTTTAGCTAAAGAACTAGTTAAAAATGGTGAAGAAGTTTATGTAATTACTTATCCTCACAAAGACATAAAAAATGAATCCAACTTTGATTATATGGATTACAATGGGATTAAAGTTATTGGAACTAAAGGTCCAAATATCACAGGTCTTAGAAGTTTATTCTATGTATTATTTGGAACTTTTCAGCTAATTAGTCTTATTAAAAAAGAGAATATTGATATTATCCATGGTCATTATATTTATCCTGCTGGACTTATAGCTGTTTTAGCTGGAATATTCACAAAGAAAAAGGTTTATGTAACTTCTCATGGTTCTGATATGTTTTGCCTTTATCATCAACATAAATTTATGCAACCAGTTATTAAGTTTGTACTTAAAAGAGCTGATGTAGTTTTAGCTGTTAGTGAAGCTTTAAAAGAAGAAATACTGAAAACTGGTATTGATGGTATTGAAAATAAGGTTCGATTAAATTGGAATACTGTTGATATTGATGAATTTTGCCCTAGTGTCCTTGAAAATCCTGATAATTTTAAAGATGAGTTTAATATTCCTGAAACTAAACAAATAATTTTATTTGTTGGAAATATAATTAAAAGAAAGAATGTAGCTAAAATACTTGAGGCAAAAAAACAATTAAAGTCTGATTGTGTCCTTGTTGTAGTAGGGGGAGGTCCTCTTTTAACAAATTTAAAGGAAAAAGTCAAAGATGAAGGAATTGATGATGTTATTTTCACAGGTCCAAGAAATGATGTAGCTAATATAATTAGAAGTTCAGATATTTTGATTCTTCCTTCTTATTCAGAAAGCTTTGGTTTAGTTTTAATTGAAGCTTTAGCTTGTGGAAAACCTGTAATTGGTAGCAATGTAGGAGGAATAAAAGAAATTATAACTTCTGATGTTGGTTTGCTTGTTGAACCAACTGATTCTATTGGACTAGCTAATGCTATTGATTCAATATTATTGGATGATGATTTGAGAAAAAAATTCCAATCAAATGCAAGAAATCGTGCTATGGATTTTGCAGAAGTGGACATTCCTTATTATGATGAGATAAGCATTGAAAAGAATAATAATTGATTAAAATAATTATTAATGAAATAAAAATTTTATAATTTAGATATTAGATGGAATATGTTGAATTATATTGAATATTATTGATTTAAAATTGAAAGAAAATTATAAATAACATAAGTAATAAATATAACATAAATAGTATTAAATAATAGAATCACTAAAAAATTATGGTTAAATTTGTCATATATCATAAAATTCTTGAGTATTATGTTAAATTTTATTATAAAAAGTATTATGATGTCATAATATTATTTTAAGTATTTCATAAATATTTTTTAAAAAAGATTGTAAAAATAATGGATTGATTAAATGTCAAATGAAGAATTTACACACTTAACTGAAAAAGGAGTTCGCATGGTTGAAGTTGGTGAAAAAATACCTCAAAGAAGAAAAGCCATAGCTTGTGGAAAAATAAAGCTTCAAGAAAAAACCATATCTATGATAGAAAATCAAGAGATTAAAAAGGGGAATGTTTTAACCACAGCACAAATAGCTGCTATACAAGGGGTTAAAAATACTGCTTCTATGATTCCTCTTTGTCATCCTTTAAATATCACAGGTATAGAAGTAGACTTTGAAGTAAAAGATGATGAAATTATGTGTACTGTTGGTGTAAAATCACAAGGACAAACTGGTGTTGAAATGGAAGCTATTACTGGTGTTAGTATTGGGCTTTTAACAATATGGGATATGGTAAAAGCTGTTGAAAAAGATAAGGATGGCCAATACCCAGAGACAACTATTACAGATATTTGTGTTATTAAGAAAGAAAAGTTGTAATTTATTGATTATTGGGAAATTTGATTATTATGGAAACTCTTCCTAAAGAAATAAAAAAAATAATAAATGATTCTTATCCTTATATTGAAGAATTTAATCCTGCTCAAAAACATGTTATTGATGCTGGATATTTGGAAAACAGAGAAAATTATGTGATAACTATTCCTACAGCTAGTGGAAAAACTGTTCTTGGAGTAATGGCAGCTCTAAAGGCAGTACTTAAAGGGGGTAAAGCTGTTTATGCAGCTCCATTAATTTCAATTCAAAATGAAAAAATTAAAGAATTTAAAAAATTTGAAGATCATGGAATTAAAGTAGGCAAACATCCAAATTCTTCTGATTTATCGGTTATGGTTTTTGAATCTTTTGATGCCCTTACTCGTTTTTCATGGGATGCTCTTCGTGATGTAGATACAATCATTCTTGATGAGTTTCATATGATTGGTGAATACTCAAGAGGGCCAACTCTTGAATGTGCAATAACTAGAGCTAAAATAATCAATCCAAATCTTAGAATTGTTGCATTATCAGCTACACTTCAGAATATGGGAGAAATTGAAGGCTGGTTAGAGGCTAAAGTGGTTGAACATGATTATCGTCCAGTTCCATTAAATAAAGAAGTATTGAATACTGAAATGTTTAATACTAGTAATAAAAATGAAGTAGTTGTAAAAATTGTAGAAAAAGCTATTGAAGATAATTCTCAAGCTCTTAGTTTTGTTTCAACTCGACTTTACACAGAAAGTTTAGCTAGCTATGTTGCTGGAAAAATAAAACGAAAAGTCACTCCTGATCAAAAAAAGAAATTTAAAGAAGTAGCTGAAGCTATTCTTGATGTTCCAAAGAAAAAAGGTTCAAGGCCTACTTCCACTTGTTTAAAATTAGCAGAATCTGCTGAAAATGGAGCTGTTTTTCACCATGCTGGTCTTTTTAATGAACAAAAAGAGATTATTGAAGATGAATTCAGGGCAGGGAATCTTCTTATGATTGCAGCTACTCCAAGTTTGATGTATGGTGTTAATTTACCTTCAAGGTCTGTAATAATTCGTGATTACACTCGTTGGACTTCACAAGGCCCACAATCTATCCCTGTTTTCGATTATGAACAAATGTCTGGAAGAGCTGGAAGGCCACAATATGATGATGTTGGGTTTTCTTATCTTATAGCTAAATCTTTAGATGAAGCTTATGATCTTCAAGATAGATATTTACATGGTGAAGTTGAAGCTACTAATTCTAAACTTATTGAAAATAAAGATGCAATATATAAGCAAATTATAGCTCAAATAGCTTCAAACTTATCAAAAAACCCTGAAGAAATCCAAAATTTCTTTAAAATGACTTTTTATGGATATCAAATGAATAATAATCCATCAATGGCTCTTTTTGCAGATGATTCCTTGAAATTTGAAATTGAGTCTGCTTTAGAATTTTTACTTCTAAATGGAATCATTCAAGCTACTCCTAGTGGGTTAAATGCTACTCCTCTTGGTAATTTAATAGCTAAATCCAATTATGCTGTAGAAACGGCTGTTAAATTAAAAGAATATGCAACTCAAATTGATGAAATTGATATAAATCAATTAATTTATCATCTATCCTCTAGTCCAGATTTACCTTTAATTTCGTTTAAAACTAGAAAAAGTAAAGATCCTGTGCGAGAAATGATGTCTCAAAAAGGGCTTTTTGCTGTTAATGTTGGGAACCCAGAAGCTACAACAGTAGCTTTGCTAGAATGGATAGATGAAAGAAATGAGTATGAAATTGAAAATGCTTATAATGTGTATTCAGCATCTACAAGACGTTCAGCATATGAAGCATCTTTACTTGTTAAATTCCTTAAAAATATATTTGAAACACTTGGAAAGTATAATTTTTCAAAAGATTTAGATTATCTTTCAGCTAGATTGTATTATGGTGTTAAAGAAGATTTAATTCCATTAGTTTTAGGTGTGAAACGTTTAGGAAGAAAAAGGGCTAGAGCTTTGGTTGATGCATTTGGAGAAGATCTCAGACCATTTTCAGAAAAACAGTTACAAAAAGTTGAGGGTGTAGGTCCAAAATTAGCTAAAAATATAAAAATATTTTCAGAAAATTTTGATAGCTAAATTATTCAGAAAATTATAATATATAAAATAAATAAGCTAAAAATAATAAAAAAGTAGAAATCCTTTAAAAAGGATCTCTTCCAACATATTTAGTGTATAATTTATTCATATGGTATGTAGAAATATATGAATATAATTAAATATAGTTAAATCCAAATAATCCACTATTGCCATAATCATAGATTTGATAATTAGTCATATGGGATTTATTTGCAGCTAATTGAATAGCATAATCTTTTCCACCTAAGTAATCAACTAAACTAACATTTAAACCCTGTTGACCAGTATATGGTCGTCCTTCAGCTATTTTTTTAACATATTCATAACTTAAGTTTCTATTTTTAGCTACAAGTTTTATGAAATAATCATATTCTTCATTAATCATTGTTTGAAGCATATTTCTTTCTTCAGAAGTTAAATTCCTATAATCTGATCCCATATCTTTATATTTTCCACCAGTTATGGAATACATGTCTATACCTTCTTTTTTGTAGTATTCAGATAAGTCACTTAAGGTTAATATAACTCCAATACTTCCTACCCATGAAGAAGGGCTAGCTACAATTTCATCTGCACCACTAGCTACCATATAAGCTGCTGAAGATCCACTATCACTTATTCTAGCTATAACTGGCTTTGTAGAGCTATTAACTTTTTCAAGCATAGATTCACCAGCTACTGGGCTTCCTCCAGGACTATTTATATCAAGAACAATAGCTCCAATACTTGGGTCATTAATAGCATCATCCATCATTTGGTTAAATACATCAGGATTAGCTACAGTGACATTCTCATTACTTGTACCATAACCAATTTCACCATAAACTGGAATGACTGCTACGGTAGTAGGTCCTGAAATCATTGCTATCAATGGAACAAAAATCATGATAGCTACTATAATAGATATTAATGCAAATCCGCCTAATATTCCCAATCCGAAATATTTTTTCTTTATATCCATTTTATCACATAATTTAAATATACTCTTATTATTCTAAATATACTCTTATTATTTATCATATCATAAATTTATTTTGCGATTCTTATATATTTTACTAAACTTTATAAAATTTTAAAGTATTCCCTAATTTTTATATAATAATAAATTCAAATATAATTAATATAGATAAATTGTTTGTAAACAGATTTAATTCATTCTATATTTTGATTAAGATAGATTTCAGGTGTTTTAATGAAAAAAGTCGTTCGTTCTCCAGGTTCTGCTACGATAGTTAATGCAATAGCTACAGGAAGTGGGTCTGCTTTTGGTATTAATTTGGATATTGTAGCTAAGGCAGAACCTATTGATTTCGGGATTAAATGTAATCCTGATATTGATGTAGACACTACACTCATGGAACTTTGTTGTAAAAATGTTCTTGATTACTATGGTATTGATTTTTCAGGTAGTAATCTTTTAGGTATGGGAATAAAAATTTCCACAAAAACTAACCTTCCTAAATCTTCAGGACTATCAAGTAGTAGTGCTCTTTCTAATGCCATTACTCTAGCTGTTAGTGAACTTGTTTCAAGTGAATTTGATAAAAATCCTTTAAATGACATGGAAATTATTAATTTAGCTATTGATTCATCTCTTGAAGCAGGTGTTACCATTACTGGTGCATTTGATGATGCTACTGCATCTTATTTTGGTGGAGTTACTGTTACAGATAATATTTATCGTAAGATTTTAGTCAAAGAAGAAATGCCTAACCACAAACTATTAATATACATGCCAAACATAGATTCAATGACTGCAAATTCAGATGTGGAAAGAATGAAATTATTAGCTCCATTAGTTGATATGGCATTTGAAAAAGCTTGTCAAAAAGATTATTATGTTGCTTTAAACTTAAATGGAATTTTATATTCTAATGCTTTAGGTTTCGATACAAAATTAGCTATTGACGCTTTAGAAGCAGGTGCAATTGCAGCTGGTCTTTCTGGAACTGGTTCTGCTTATGTATCTATTGTAAATGAAGAATCTGAAGATAAAGTTAAAGATATTTGGAATTCTTATACTGATTCTGGAAGAATTATTGAAACTGAGGTTGATAATCTTGGAACAAAAGTCATTTAATAAACAAGATTCGATTACTCTGAAAGATCCAGAAAAAATTCTTCATAGTTCAAGAAAAGAAATTGATCAAATTGATAGTGAAATAATTGATTTGATTCAAAGAAGAACTTCATTAGCTAAAGATATTGTATTATCTAAATTAGCTTTAGACATGGATATTTTTGATGAAAGTAGAGAAAAACTTATCTATGAAAAGTTAGAGAAATTAGCTAATGATAAAAATTTAACTCAAAATACTAAAAATTCTGTCTTTCAGATTATGGATATTTTGATAAATTTAAGTAAAAAAGAACAAGAAGAAATTATCATTGATAATTGAATTTTGTAAGATAATTAAAAAATATACAATATATTATAAAATATATCATTATAATTATATTATTAATTATAATATTATAAATTATAAATATAATTTTAATTAATTTATATTATATAAATAATTTTAATTAAATAAATATTTAAATCTTAAATAATTAAATAATGACTATAAATAGTTATTAAATTAATAAATTAGTTAAATATTAAGATATTGAGAAATTAAAAAATTAAAAATATAGGAGGAAATTTAATGGGAAATATTAGAACTTCATTTGTAAAAAGAATTTCAAAAGAACTTATTGAAATTCATCAAGGTGTTTTTACTACAGATTTCGATCAAAACAAAAAATTAGTAGCTGAAAAGTCTACTGTAAGTACTAAACACTTAAGAAATAAAATTGCTGGCTATATTACTAGATTAGTTAGACAACAACAAGCTGAAATGTAAGTTATTAACTTACTTTCTTTTTCTATTATTTTAATTTTTATAGATATTTTTAGATCTTTTTCTTTTTGATATTCTCTTTTTAATATTATTTATATAAAAAATTTATATAAACAATTGTTTACATTGTGTTATTTAAAATTTAAATAATTACTTTTTTTAAATTTGCTTATTTTCTTTATTTATGGGTTTTTGGTTTGTAATCTGGGAATATTTAAATATGATTTGTTTTTTCTTTTAGTTTTATTTTAATAGTACCACGGGATTATAATATTAAAACATTAATTTATTAAATCACTAATTAATATTCATAACAAGTTATTAATATGATGAAAATTAATATTATATATTATGATTGTCTTGTGGAATAATATCATAGGATAATCGATGGGGGTAAAATATGATATTTTTCTGTTATATTAATGGAGAACTTTTTCTCCCCCAATGAAAAATTTTTGGAGGTGAAAAAAATATGAGGCTAGGTAAAAAATATGAAAAAAAGTTAATTTTTGTATTTTTAATACCTATAAGTATATTATTCATTGTTTCTTTGCCTATGGCTTTTGCAGCAAATACAACGATTGATAGTAATACTCCAGGAGGTATAGCGGGAGCTATATCTAATTCAAGTGTTAATGATGGAGATACAATTAATTTGGAACCTGGAATATATAACAAAACAAACCAAGATTTCAATATAACAATAAATAAAAACGTTACAATCAGGGGAAATGGACCAAGTCAAAATGTAATTATAGATGCACAAAATATTAGTCAAATATTTGCAATAGCTGACAATATTAATGTGACTTTTATAAATATAACATTTATGGATGGAAATTCTCCAACTAATGGGGGAGCTATCTATAATCAATATTTGGGAACTATAATGACATTTATAAACTGTACATTTGTTGATAACAAAGCTTCTGGTTATGGTGGTGCCATTTACAATAATGGTTCTAATCTGAATGTTTATGAATCTAATTTTACTACTAATTCTGCTAATAATGGTGGTGCTATCTATAATAATGGTAGTAATGGTTTTATATATGGTTCTAATTTCACTAATAATAATGGTGGGATTGCTGGTGCTGCTATCTTCAATGATGGTATTGATTTGAATATTTCTAGTTCTAATTTCAATAGTAATCATGCAAATGAGGGTGGTGCTATTTTGAATAATGCTACTAATATGAAGATATCAACTTCTAATTTTTCTGCTAACACAGGAAATGGTGCTGCTATTGTTAATGATGTGTTTGGTAATAATTTACAAATTTCTAGTTCTGATTTCACTAACAATGAGGCTCCTAACAGGGGTGGTGCTATTTTGAATAATGGTGCTAATGTAAATCTCAATAATTCTACTTTCATTAGTAACAAAGCTGGTGATGGTGGGGTTATCTTTAATGTTGGTTCCAATTTTATTGTAAATAGTTCTAAATTCATTAATAATAATGCTAGTCTTAGTGGTGGTGCTATTTGGAGTATTGCTTCTAATTTGAATATCTTTGATTCTGAATTCACTAACAATAATGCAAATAGTATTGGTGGTGCTATCTATAATGGTGGTGATGGTATGTTTGTTTCTGGTTCTAATTTCACTGGTAACAATGCAACTACTAATGGTGGAGCTATCGCAAATACAGGTTCTAATTTCCGTATTTCTAGTTCTAATTTCACTGGTAACAATGCAACTATTAATGGTGGAGCTATTTTCACAAATGGGGTGATTAATGTAATTGTAGAAAGTTCTAAATTCGAAAACAATAATGCAGTTAATGGTAGTGCTATTTATAATGGTGGTGGCACTAATATGACTATATCCAGTTCTAATTTCACTAACAACAATGCAATAGATGATGGTGGGGCTATTTGGAATAATGCTACTAATATGAATGTTTCTAGTTCTATTTTTGATAAAAATAACGCAACTAATGGTGGAGCTATCTATGATATTGGTAATAATAGTTTTGCAATAGATTCTAGCTTTATCAATAATAAAGCAACAGGTGATGGTGGGGCTATTTGGAATAATTTTGCCAATTTTACTGTAATGTCTTCTAATTTCACTAATAATAATGGAAGTTCTGGTGGAGCTATTTGGAATAATGGTACTTCTATGAATGTATTTAGTTCTAAGTTTATTAATAACCAAGCTACTAATTATGGTGGAGCTATTATGAATACTGGTAATATGAGTGTTTCAAATAATACTATGACTGACAATAGTGCTAATTTAGGTCAAATGATTTATAATCTTGGCGATATTGGTGTTTTGAATTTGACTTATATTAATAATTCTACTATTATTGTTAAGAAAGGTCAAAATATTGTGCTGTTTGCTAATTTAGTTGATGATATGGGCAATACTGTTACTGGCCAAAATATAAGTTTTTATATTAATGAAACTTTAATTGGCACTGCAACTAGTATTGAAGGACTTGCTAATATTAATTATACTGTCACTGCTCCTATAGGTACTGTTACTCTAAATGGTACTTATGAGGGTATTGGTTCTTATCTTATTAATATTCTAAATGGTCAATTAATAATCAATAAACTCAATGTTAATTCTACAATTATTACACCGAATAACCCTAAAGTTGGTCAAAACATAACTATATCAGGTAAATTAACCGATGAAAATGGTATTTCATTAAATAATACTGAAATTACTATTACAATAGGTAATCAAACATTCAATGTAACTACTAATAATGTTGGAGATTGGAGTATATCTTTCATACCAACTATTGGCGGTAATGTTCCTGTTAAAGTAACTTGGGGAGGAAACGATACTTATAATAATTTTACTAATATTACAAGTTTCAATGTTTCTAAGATACTTACTAATATTACTGTTAGTGCACCAGAAAATGTTAAGGTTGGAGATAATGTTCCTATTGAAAGTAAATTAATTGATGAATATGGTAACCCTATTGTTGGGAAAACTATTAATTTTTATATTAATGGTAAGAAAATAGGATCTGCTATAACCGATAGTAATGGTATTGCAAGACTTAATTATACTGCTAATAAATCAGGTATACTTAATATTGTTGCTGAATTTACTGGAAACAACACACACTATGGATCAACTGCAAATAACATGACTAATGTTTCTAAGATAAAAACTTCAACTAAAATAATTGTTGATGGTGATAAAATTACTGTAATTCTTGTAGATGAATATGGTAATCTACTGAAAGATAAACAAGTTGTTTTAAAAATAGGTGGAAAAGTTATTGGTAGAGGTATTACAGATACTAATGGTCAATTAGTTATATACTACAAAGATGCATATAAATATAGAATTAATGCAATTTTCGCTAGTGATTCTAAATATTATGGGTCTAATGATATGTATATTCCTAATCCAACTCCTAATCCTAATCCAACTCCAACTCCTGATCCAAGAAATAATAGTGGAAATGCAGGTATGAAATCAACAGGTATGCCGATATTAGTTTTATTACTTTTACTTGCTAGTATTAGTCTTTTAGGATATAGAAAAAAAGAATAAAATATTTATATTTTATAGTTAATAATCACATAAACAATCCATTAAATCAAATATAATATGATTAACAGTAACAAAAACAATTATTAACTATTTTTTATTATTATATACTCTTTAATTATAATATTTCTTATTTTACTCTATCATGATACTTTATCATTGAATAAATTTATAATTTAATACTTTATATATTAGTTCATATATTATTCAATCTTTTTATTTTCATTTATTTATTTATTTATTTTTTAGATTTATTTTTATTATTTCTTTATTTTTCTAGGATTTTTATATTATAATAATATTTAATTAGATTTGAATATATTATCTATAACTAAATTTAATATAAATTAAATAATAATATAATAATATAATTATATTTTATAAAAATTATAAATAATTATAATGAAAATGATATAAAATTACCATAATCAAATTAGTATCATTAACACTATAATTAAATCATAAAACCCATGGAGGAGTTTTTATTGGAGAAATTAACCTTATTTCTTGGAATGTAAATGGAATTCGAGCAGTGGACAGAAAAGGATTTTCTGATTGGTTTTCATCAGCTAAACCAGATATTTTATGTCTTCAAGAAATTAAAGCCCAAGTTGAACAATTTCCTAGAAAATTAAAACACATTGAAGGATATCATAGCTATTTTAATCCAGCTGAAAGAAAAGGTTATAGTGGAGTAGTTACTTATTCAACTTTTAAAGCTAATGAATTTCATACAAGGATGGGTGTTGATAAATTTGATCATGAAGGCAGATTTTTAAGACTAGACTTTGATGATTTCATATTACTGAATCTTTATTGGCCTAATGGTGGTATGGGGGTAGATCGTCTACAATACAAACTTGATTTCTATGATGCATTTCTTGACTACACAAATAATCTAAGGGATGAAGGAAACAATCTAGTAATATGTGGTGATTTAAATACAGCTCATAAACCAATAGATATAGCTAGACCAAAAGAAAACGAGAAAATTTCAGGGTTCATGCCAATTGAGCGAGAATGGATAGACAAATTTTTAGCTAATGGGTATGTAGATACATTTAGAATGTTCAACCAAGAGAGCGAACAGTATACTTGGTGGAGCTATCGTACAAGAGCAAGAGATAGGAATGTTGGTTGGAGACTGGATTATTTCTTTGTAAATGATGAATTTAAGGATAATGTAATGGATAGCTATATTTTATCTGATGTAATGGGCTCAGATCACTGTCCAATTGGTTTGAAGATAAAGATTTGAATTTCTCATTAGATTATTTTTTTCATTAGATTAATAATTATTAATTATTATATAGAAAAGTATATAGCTTAATTTGTCTAATTTTGTTTAGGTTAAAGGAAATTTTGTTATATATTAAAATAATCAAGAATATATATAATATAAAATAATGTTGATTATTATTAATTAACTTCTTATATATTTGATTAATATTTATTAAATGATTATATATTGATCATATTGGTTATGTTGGTTATTTTGGTTATATTAATTATAATAATCTCAATTATATAGTTATAAATTATATAATTATAATTTTCATTGTTATTTCAAGATTAAGCGATTGGAATTGAATTATCTCCAATTTTCTTTTTAGGTAGTAAACAACTAATACCTGCACCAATTAAGAAAAGAATCGACAAAATATCAAAAATTATCTTCATAGATACTGCAATGGTATTATTTATAATATTTGATGCTTCTTTTTTAAATTCATCAGGAATTTTTAGTGGAGTATTAGTCTGCATCTTTTCAAAGTAGGTAAATAACTCACTATGTATTTCTGTTTTTGTTAAATTTGTTCCAAGGCCATTATCTTCAATAGAAACAGTAAGTCCTCCAATAATTCCTACAATGAGTAAAACTCCAATAATACTAGTTCCTATAGAATAACCTAAATTTCTAAATGTATTGAGTAAACCTGCAGCATCTGCACTTTTACTATCATCTACAGAAAACATTACATAATTAGTTAATTGTGAAAGAATCATTCCTACTCCTGTACCAAAGACTAATGTAGAGGGAATAATACTCCAGGGGTTCATAGTTGAACTAAATTGTCCACTAAGTAGCCATGTTCCAATAGCTGAAATAATAAATCCTATGATTATCATATATTTTGGATGAATATATTCTGATATTTTAGCTCCTAATAATGATAAAACCATTATAGCAATTGATGAAGGAAGTAAAACTACTCCTGTTAAAAATGCATTTAAGTGTAATACTTGCTGTAAAAAAACTGGCATTATAAATAAAAATCCTGCAAGAGGTATTTGTTGGAAAATAGAGTCAACTATTCCAATCGAAAAGATCTTATTTTTAAGTAATGTAATATCTGATAAGGGTTTTTTATTTTCTTTGATTAATTTTCTTTCCCATAAAAAGAAAATAACAAGCAAAGATATACCGATAATTAGTAATATTGGAACAAATCCCCATCTGCTTGGATCATTGATTAAAAGTAATCCTAAAACAATAATTATAAGGGAAATTACTGATAAAACACTACCTATATAATCAAATTCTCTCCATTTGATACTTGGTTTAGAGCTTTTAATGTAATAACTGAAGAAAAGTATTAAGAGAACGATTAAAAATTCACTTCCAAATATCATTCTCCAAGAAATATAGCTAGTAAAAAAACCTCCAAATATGGGACCAACAGCCGATCCCATAGCAGCTATGCCTCCCCATATTCCAAAAGCAGTGATTTTATCTTTTCCTTTATAGCTAGTTCCAACAATTGTTGTAGTTGCTGGTAACATTAATGCTGCACCAATACCTTCAAGAATTGCCCAACCTAAAAGCAATATCCATGCATTAAAACTTATTGATGCTACTAAGGTTCCTATTCCATATATAATAGTTCCAACTAAAAATGATTTTTTACGACCTATTATATCTTGCATCTTACTTCCAATCAACATAAATGATGCTATTACTAATGAATATAAAGCTATTATCGCTTGTATAGTAGTTATTTGAGTGTTTAAATCCACTACTAATTCAGTAATAGCTACATTCATTGCAGACATATCTAAAACTATTATAAAAATAGCCATACATGATACTATAGCTGGACCCCATTTGTTTGTTCCTTCTCTTTTGGTAATATTCATAAAATTCCCTCATAATAGGATTTATTAAAAAATTTATTTAAATTAAATTCAATCTAGTATTTGAATTAGTGATTTATAAATATTTTATATCTATATATTTATTAATAATAGATTATTATTGTTTTCATTGTTCTTATTATTTTTTATTGATATTTAGATTATATTTTTTATTTTTATTATTCAAAAAATAAAAATCAAATAAATAAAGTATACAAAATAAAAAAATGATAATATTATAGAATAATTATTATATTAAAAGAAAATGAATTTAATAAAGAATTAAGGAATTAAGGAATTAAGGAATTAAGGAATTAAGGAATTAGGAATTAGAGAATTAGGGAATTAGGGAATTAAAAAATTAATAAATAAAAAGTAAATAAAAATGTAAAAAAGTTAAAAAATAGAAAATTAAGTAATTAATTTAAAAATTATTAAATTATTAAATTATTTAAATAATTATAATAAATTTATATAAATTATAATAAAATATAAAAAATTATAGTAAGTTATAATTAATTATAACTTGAAAATATCTTTTTCCCAATCATTATTGATTATTTGACCAATACAAGCATAAATAGCTGCAGCCCCTAAGAATATTCCTAAATATCCAGCGATTATTCCTAATATGCCTATGCCTGTAAAGTCAGCTGCGGCGAGTAAGAAGAATAGAATACTTACTACTCCAAATAATACTTGAAGAATTTTTATATGTTTTAAAGAACTTATAAACATGAAACTTGTAAAACATCCAAATATTAACAAATAAAAAGCCATTGAAATCGGATCAGCAGGTTGAATCTGTCCAATTCCTGGAAGTATCCAAATCATAGCTAATGAAATCCAAAAAAATCCAAATGAAATAAATGCGGTTCCACCAAATGTGTTATTAAACTTCATCTCAAAAATCCCAGCTATTGTCTGAGCTATACCGCCTAAACATACGGTAACAGCTAAGATAACTGTGGATAATTCAATTATTCCTGCATTATGTAAACTAAGTAATATCGTCGTAATTCCAAATCCAAAAAGCCCTAATGGCGATGGATTTGCAAAAGTATTTTCACTCATTATTTTATCTCCTTTAATTACTATTATATATCTTTTATTTAATTTGATATAAATTTTCAATACTTTGTTTAAAATATATATAAAATATAACATTTAACAATATATTGAGAGAATTTATACAAGTTATATGTTAATAAATCATTATATTTAAATTAGCATCACTTAAATTTTGAATATTTTTGAATATAAAGGAAAATTCGTAATAACTATATTTTGAAATCTTTAAAAATAGATATAAATGTATTTATATTGATTAAAAAGAGTTTATATCTATTATCTGAGCCTTTTTGTTAATATAATAATTTTATGTATATCTATATGTGATGAAAATTAATATGGATTATAGTATTTAGGATTCCTTTCTTTTCTATATAAAACTATATAAAGATTATATTAAATAGATATAAAAAATATATAAAAGTTATATAATTATCAAATTAGAATATGTTATATCTATATATTCAATGTTTAGTATAAAAATGTCTTATTTAATAATTATTAATTTATTTTAATTGTTCTATTTTTAGTAAAATGTTTTAAAAATATTAATCTCATTTAAGTTTTTCTATTTATTTTAATCCAAAACATTTATATAACTATTTTTATAAATAATCCTTCAGTGAATAAAATGTTTCAATACATCCGAATAATTTAAGTGTTTAAAAATTTTTATTAACGGATTGTTTTGTTTATCAATGTTTTATTCATGGGGGGTTTGATTTAAGGGGGGGTTAATTGTGACCCTTTCTTTTATTTATTATAATATTTATTTTATTGTTTTTTTTAAATTAATTCTAATTACTCAAATAAATGTTGGTTTTTAATTAGAGTATAAATCTTGTTTTTAGTAGAAATATAAACTATTTATAGAAAATTTTTTTTAAAAATATGTAAAAATAGTATAATAATCTAATAAAAAATTAATTATAAAATAAATAAAAAACAATGAAGAAAATAGTATAATAATCTAATAAAAAATTAATTATAAAATAAATAAAAAAATTTTATAAAAATAGTATAAAAATAGAATAAAAAATTGTTGTAAATAAAATAAATAAAAAAATTTTATAAAAATAGTATAAAAATAGAATAAAAAGTTGTTGTAAAATAAATAAAATAAATAATAAATAAAATAAATATTGAAAATAATTCAATATTAAAATTAAATTAAATTTTATTCATTATCTGTTTCTATTCCTAATTTTCCTAATGTTCTTCCTAAAAATACTGTTACAACTACAGCTATTATTGTTACTATAATAGCATATATAAGTAACCCTATTGTAGCTGAACTTGTTTTTAGAAATTCATTTATAAGTGCCTGAATGGCACCATTCCAAGCTAAACCTGCAACAAATGCAAAAGCAGTTGTCATCAGGGTAGCTAATGTTTTCAATGTTTCAATTTTCATACTATCTGTCATTTTTATCACCATATATTTATTTATTTATTTATTTATTTTTGAAATAATTTAATATAAACAAAAATACCTAACATTTTATAGAAACTAATTATTCTTTTAAAAGCATCGCATTTATAGCTACTATAATTGTACTCAAAGACATTAGAACAGCTCCAATCATTGGATTAAGCATAAAACTAAATGGTGCTAATATTCCTGCAGCTAATGGCAGTGCAATTACATTATACCCCGCCCCCCAAACTAAATTTTGATTCATTTTTATTGTTGTTCTTTTACCAAGATCTAAAAATTTAATAATATCATTAGGATTGCTTTTAACCAGTATTATATCTGCAGAATCGATAGCTACATCTGTTCCAGATCCAATAGCCACTCCTATATCTGCCATTACAAGACTTGGTGCATCATTAATTCCATCTCCAATCATCATCACTTTTCCTGATTTTTGATATTCTTTAACGAGTTTTTCTTTATCTTCAGGAAGTAATTTTCCATGAACATCTTCAATTCCTAATTTTTGAGCAACTAAATTAGCTGTTTCTTGATTATCTCCTGTAAGCATTACTGGTTGTATGTTTTTCCTTTTAAGAGAATCAATCATATTTTTAGATTCAATTTTGATTTTATCTCCTTGTGCAATAAACCCTAATAAATCATTATTTTCATTTAGTAAATAGCTAATAGAGTTTCCATTTGCTGCTAACTTTTTAAATTTGTCTTGATTATGAGTTATATTATTTTTATCTAAATATTTTTCTGAAACAAGCTTAAATTCATTAGAATCAATTGTTCCTATTAAACCTATTCCTGCTATTTGCTTAATATTTTCAGAGTTTTTATAAGAAATATTATTTTCTTTTGCTTTTGATAAGATTCCAATAGCTAACGGATGATTTGATCCTTTTTCAAGTGAAGTTACTATTGATAATATTTCATCATCATTTAATTTTTCGTTTAAGCTTTTATATTCAGATACTTTAAAGTTTCCTTCAGTTAAAGTCCCTGTTTTATCCATTAATGCATATTTTAAGTCTTTCACCTGTTCAAATGAGGTTCTGTTTTTAAATAAAAGTCCATTTTTTGCTCCAAGAGAAGTACTTCTAGCTACTACAAGAGGTATAGCTAACCCTAATGCATGAGGACAAGCTATTACAAGAACTGTTACAGCAACAGAAAATGCAATGCTTATATTTTCTACAAAATACCATGAAACAAATGATATAAGTCCTAATGTGATAGCTACATAAAATAAAGTTCTTGCTATGAGATCTGCCACAGTTTCTCTATTGGATTGTTCTTTTTGAGCATCAGAAACTAATTTTTGTACTTGTGAAAGATAACTAGTTTCACCAGCACCAGTTATTTTTATTTGAATTGTCCCTTCTCCATTTACCGATCCTCCAATAACATTATCATTAATATTTTTAGCTATTTGTTTAGATTCACCAGTCACCATTGATTCATTAACACTGGTTTCACCTTTAACAACTTCTCCATCACCAGGAATCTTTTCTCCAGCTCTTATTTCAACAAAATCTCCTTCTTTCAAATCTCTAGGGTCAATATCTAAGATATCATATTTTAAATTATCAATATTTTCATTATTTTTTACTATAATTTTATGAGCTTTTTTCGGAAGTAATTTAGCTAATTTGTCTAATGCAGAACCTGCACTCATTATTGAACTCATTTCAAGTATATGTCCTAATAACATTATATCAATTAAAGTAGCTAATTCCCAAAAGAAATCTGTAACCATGGGATGAACATTAAAAACATTATTTGCAAAAACTGAATAAAGGCTGTAAAAATAGGCGACTGTAATTCCCATTGTAATCAAAGTCATCATTGCAGGTTTTCTATTTTTTAACTCGTCTCTAGCTCCTTTAAAAAATGGTTGTCCTCCATAAAAGTAAATTATTGTCCCAATAGCTAAAACTAACCAATACGAACCTGGAAAGCTAATTTGAAAGGGTAGTTCCATTCCCATCATAGGGGATAAAATTATAATTGGAATGGTTAAAATCAACGAAACCCAAAATCTTTTTCTAAAATCTCCCATATTCATATTTCCCATTCCTTTATGGGACATATGCTCATGATTCTTCATTTGTGAATGTTTTTCATGTTTCATATTGGACATGTTCATATTTTCATGATTATTTTTGTCTGTATTTTTATGTTTTTCCTGTTCCATATCCATGTTTTCAACCTTAAATATAATATCTTTCTTTGATTTTTTATTTTTAAGATGTCATTATCAATAAAATTAATATTTTTATTAATTAAAAAATATTTTATTTATATATTTTATTATGTTTATTATATTGTTCAAATTTAATATATCTTTTTATTTTTCAATTAATAATGAATAAAAATAGAATATATGTATAAAATAAAAAAATAAATTAATGAAATATATAATTTAATAAATAGTGGATTAAAATGTGGAAATAATATTTATTTTAATGAAATAGTTTAATAAAATAGATTAATTTAATTAAAAAAATAAATAATTTAAAAATAAATCATTTGAAAATAAGTATAAAATAAATAATTTAAAAATAAATAATTTGAAAATAAATTATTGAATAATAAATGTAGATTCTTAGTTAAGATTATACATTGATGCTGTTGCTCTACTTTCAACAATAAGTAAGAATGGATAAACTAATAGAATTAGTACTAATCCAAATAGATACATGTCAAAAGATATATTCATGAAACTTAGAGATATAATTTGTGAAAATATAATCAAATAGATGAAATTTAATATTGAAACAAAGATTTCTACAGCTACAAAACTTAGGAATATTACACCACTAGCAATAATTATCCACCAAGCAACAAAATAGATATATTCTAAGAAACCTACAGATTTAATTATGGTTATTAGCTCTTTTATATTAAAAGCTGCTTTCAATGATTTCCTATGGATCATATGGGGGATAGCTACCATAATCAAGATGAATGTAAATATCCAAAGGAAAATCATAGCTGTAATTTCTATCCCAATATCTAAATAAAGGAGATTTGAAGGAATAATAAGTTGAATAGTTTCTGGATTAAGTAGGGCCCAAATTGATATTATAAGAGCAGGAATTGAGTAAATTAACATGACTAATGTTCGCTTTATTCCATTTACAAACATATTTTTCCAGTTTTCAAATGGAGGAATCTCATATTTTCCGTGGATTATTGAATTAACACCAATGGTGGTTATATTATATGAATAACCTTGAACAAGGAAAAATGGAACAATTAAAAAGCTTAACAAATTTAATATTCCCAATCTAGCAATAATATTAAAATCTTTAAGGGAATATGTCAATGAATCTTTTAATATCTCTAATATCATGATAAAATCTCAATATTTTTTTAATTATGTTATTATTATTTGTTTAAACTATTATATAATATTATCATTAAAAACTATTTTATCATGAATTAATCAATTAAATATATTATATAACCAATTATAATTAGATTAATTAATTAAATCATCATAGTCTACATATATGCTTTTTCCTACTTCTTAATATGTTTCAATAAACTTTTAATTTGATTTATTTGATAATGTTTATTGATGATTATTGATAGAAATTTATTTGATTTTATCATATACTTTTATGAATTTTTTATTATTATCATAAACTTTAGATCATTTATAATGTGATTATTATTTTCATAAAAAACTTAGCTATTTTTTAGTTTTTCTAATAAATATTGAAATAATTGTTAAAATTATTCTATTTTTTTTAAACAGTGGAACTTTAAGAAATAGGGGATTATTATTGAACAAAATCGCAAAGTTTAAAAATAAAAATACTAATAGTAGTATTAGAAATATAAATGTGTAAATGTTTAATAATTAAGCATAAAGTTCAGATTTTGTTTTATTCTAATATTTTACACTTTTGCTATGATTTCTTGTTTAAAATTAAAAAATAAATAAATATGGGATTTTAAATTTTAAATATTTGTATTTTATACATAATATATTAGTTAATATATTTTATATTTATGTATTATATTTTATATTGTAAATTACGCAAATTTATGTATTATATGTTGATTTAATTATCTATATTATGTAGTATGTGATTAATTGTGCATAATTATAGATTATGTTGATTTAATTGTATATATTATATTTAATATATTAATATAAGTGTATATAGTGTATATAATCTTTTATAATAAATTACATAATTTGTGTTTAATGAAATAATGTCGTAAATTAATATTTTAGGGACAATTATATATAATTGGGATAAGAGGAGTGATTATATGTCATATGTACGTGATGTTTTAGAAGATTTAAAGAAGAAAAACGAGGATCAACCAGAATTTATTCAAGCTGCAACTGAAATACTAGAGTCTCTTGAGCCAGTATTTGAAAAACACCCGGAATACCAGAATACAGGGCTTCTTGAAAGATATGTTGAACCAGAGAGAATTGTAATTTTTAGGGTGCCATGGATTGATGATAATGGAAAAGTAAGAGTAAATAGAGGATATCGTGTACAATTTAACAGTGCTATCGGACCATATAAAGGAGGACTCCGTTTTCACAAATCTGTAAACCTATCTATCATTAAATTCCTTGGATTTGAACAAATATTGAAAAATAGTCTTACTGGAATGAATATAGGTGGTGGAAAAGGAGGGAGTGACTTTGATCCTAAAGGAAAATCTGATAATGAAGTTATGAGATTTTGTCAAAGTTTCATGACTGAACTTTATAATTATATTGGTCCTGATACTGATGTTCCAGCTGGAGATATAGGTGTGGGCTCTAGGGAAGTTGGATATTTATTTGGACAATACAATAGAATAGCGCATGAACATCACTGTGTATTAACTGGTAGTGGGTTAGAATATGGTGGATCTCTTGTTCGTACTGAAGCTACTGGTTATGGTCTTATTTACATTACAGAAGAAGCAATGAAAGACAGAGGAGATAGTTTTGAAGGTAAAAAAGTTGTTGTTTCAGGTTCTGGAAATGTAGCTATTTACGCAGCTGAAAAAGCTATTATGTTAGGTGCTACTGTCATAGCTATGTCTGATTCTTCTGGTTATATTTATGATGAAAATGGTATTCAAGTTCCATTTGTTAAAGAAATTAAAGAAATTAAACGTGGAAGAATATCTGATTACTTGAATTATTTCTCAAAAGATAATCTAACTGCTAAATTTGTTGAAGGTAGTATGAATATTTGGGATTTAAAATGTGATGTGGCATTACCTTGTGCTACTCAAAATGAATTAGATGGAATAGCAGCTGAAAAACTTGTTGCATCTAAAACTAAATACTTATCTGAAGGAGCTAACATGCCTTGTACTCTTGAAGCTACTAATATTTTACAAAATAATGGTGTTGTATATATTCCTGGAAAAGCAGCTAACGCAGGAGGTGTAGCTACAAGTGCATTAGAAATGGCTCAAAGAAGTTCTAGATTGTGTTGGTCCTTTGAAGAAGTTGATAGAAGATTGAAAAATATCATGATAAATATTTATAGAAGCATTGATAGTGCAGCTAGGGAATATGATCAAGAAGGAAATTATGTTATTGGTTCTAATATAGCTGGTTTCATAAAAGTAGCTAATGCTATGATGGCTCAAGGTGTAGTTTAATTCTTAAGCCATTTTTATTTTTTATTTTTTATTCAATTTTTATTAAATTAATTAAGTTTTATATAATCTATATATTTTATTCTTATTTCCATTTTTTTTTATTTTGATTTAAGTATTATAAAATTAAAGAATTTTAGATAGGTCTCCAATAGTTTCAATTATTTCAATATCAAAATTTTCTAAAGCTTTCATTGATATAATATCATCAAGATCAGAATTTACTAAAATACCTGACATTCCTGCATATACTGCTCCCATGATATCAATTCCAAGCTTGTTTCCAATCATAAGGCTGTTTTCTGGAGTGCATTTCATTCTATTCATAGCTTCTTCAAATATTTTCTTTTCTGGTTTTTCAGATCCTACTTCTTCTGAAGTAATAACTTCATCAAAAAAATAATGAATATCTAATCTAACTAACTTTTCCCACTGTTTTATAGTTATTCCATTGGAAATTACACCTAATTTATAACCTTTATTCTTAAGATAAACAAGCACATCCATTGTTTTTGGGAATGGTCTAAGAAGGGCAAATTTCACATTATGATATGTAACCATTCCTAAAGCTATTAATAAATTGCTTTCTTCTCCACACATTCTTTTTGTAAGAACATTAAAGTGTTTATTATAGTTAGAGCCTTTTTCTGCAATTATTTCTTTTAATAATTCATATGCTTCATCTTGAGTTGAAGGTAAGCCATTTTCAATCATTACATCAATAGCTGCTCTTCTAGCTAACTCTGCAAAACTAGAAGTATCTAATAAAGTTCCATCAATATCAAAAAAAATCGCTTTTTCCATTTCAACACCTTTTCGAGTTTTTTATTTTTTATTATTTATTTTTTATTAAATTAATTAAGTTTTATTATAATCTCTAAGTTTTATTTTTTATCAATTTGTTAAAATTGAGTCTTATTTTGTATTATTAAGTTTCATTTTAAAATATTTGTAATTTTGTAATGTTCTATTTTTTGTATAATTTAAAAAAAAGCATCTAATGTTTTTTGCCGTTCTTTTTCCCCTAATTCAGCTAAACTTTCTTTAGTATAACCGAAGGAAGCCATTATTCTAGACACTGCTGGAAGTATTTGATTATCTATATAATAATCTGAATCATATTTATATTTCTCTGAATCTTCATAAGGAATAGCTCTTTGGCTTATTGGTCCTTTACCTTTTACAATAACATATTGAATTATAGTTCCTCTGCCAATTTTTATTCCTTTAGCTTCTAATCTTTGTGCAGCTACTACATGAGGACCAATTTGCTTATAATCAGATAATTTTTTGGTTATTTGTGTGTGGATAATCATCTCTTTCATATCCAAGTTTCCAGTTTTTACTCTTTTTAAAGCTTCTTCAATAATTTCCACAGCTTTATCAACATCACCATCTTTTAAGATAGCCATTAAAATGTCTTGTTGTGTGTCTTTAGCTATTGGAGCCCAATCTCTTCTTACAAGCTCTAAACCTTTAGCTATAATTGTTCCATCCTCAATAACCGCATATCTCTTTTTGGTTACAAAAAATCCTCTTCTATAAAAACCTTCATATTCAAGTTCCATATGCTCAGGAAGAGTTGGGTTGAAATCTGCTAGAAATTTTTGTGCTTGAGATTTAATTTCTTTTTCAAGTTCTAGCTGTTCTTTACTTTCAATTGACATAAAAACACGATTAATATTTAAATAATATTAAATTTATTCATTAATAAAGATATCTCTATTATATTTAACATCTATATTTTATTCACTATCTCTATTTTATTCAATATCTTTGCTATATCCTCATTGGTAATTATCTTTATTTTAGTAGTTAAATATATTTATTTTATATCAATTTTTACAATTTTTTACAATTTTTTATAATTTTCTACATTTTTATCTATTTTATATTTATTTTTATATATTTTTCATTTTTCTCCATTTTACTATATAAATATATAAATACTATATAAATAGTTTAAAAATAATAATAAATTGAAAAAATAGAATTTTATTTATAAAATTTAATTTATAAAGTTAATCTGAAAATAATAATTAAAAAAGTCCTTATTTAAAAATATGGGTTATTAGAAATATTTTAATTGATGATTTATTAAAATAATTAATAGCAAAAATAATAAAAAAATATTGAAAAAATAAATAAGATTAGAGATTTTAATTTTCTATATTAAAATTTAACATATAATACTAATCTGATTTTCTTTCAGCTTCTTTTTTTTCATAATCTGCTTCATTTTCAGCTTTAGATGCTTTATATTTTGCTTTATCCTTAGCATTTTTAGCTTCAAGTTCAGTTTTATTTTTAGCTTCTTTTGCTTTATCTCCAACTTCATCTTTTACTTCTTTAGCTTTTTTTTTAATATCTTCTAACATTTCATCAACCCTCTATATGTTTATGTATTTGTAAATATGTATTATGTTTTTTATATTACTTAAATTTTTTTAATAAAAATATAATAAAAAATATATAAAAAATATTATATTAGGAAAATATATCAAACATATAATAAAGCTATGAAATAAATCAGAAATATAAAGATTTTAATATTAATAGATAATTAAGTATATTTGAATATATTAGATAATTAAGCATATTTAATATCAAAATAATTAAAGATAAATAAATTAAATATAATTAGATGTATATTAATCTTTTATAAATGATTTTAAAATATAAAAAAAATATTCTCACAAAGTTTATATATGAAGAAAACTAATATTTTGTTATCATATCTAAAAGACTATTTTTTCTTTACATTTAATGAATTATAAGAAAAATAATACCAAAAATTTAGGTGTAATTTTATTGCTCTCACAATATTATGGCTGGATGATGTTTATTTAACAGCTAATTACTTAAAATTTGGTCTTTTATATTGAAAATTATTAATTTACTATCTAAATCATATTATTTAATACTAAATAAACTTATTAGCGGCATAGAAATAATTAGATAATATTTGATTAAGGATTAAATAAATTTATTAAAATTAAATTATTAAAATTAATTATTAATAAATTATAAAATTAAATAGAATTATAATTAAATAAAATTATAAATTTATCTAGTAAAACTAAATAGAATTACTCAAAATTCATTATAATTAGGTGAAATAATGGCAATATCACAAGGAAAATCCACAAGGAAATCAACTGGTGGAAGATATATAGCAAACCGTGGGAAAAGAAAGTCTGAATTAGGAAGAGAACCAGCTAATACTGGATTAGATGAGAAAAGATTAAGAAAAATCAGAACTCGTGGTGGAAACGAAAAATTAAGATTAGCTTCTGAAAACAAAATGAATCTTTTTAATCCAGAATCTAAAACAGCTGAAACTGTTGAAATTATTACAGTACTTGAAAATTCAGCTAACCCCAATTATGTAAGAAGGAATATCATCACTAAAGGAGCTATTGTAGAAACTAGCGCTGGTAAAGCAAAAGTAACTTCTAGACCTGGTCAAGATGGTATTATTAATGGCGTTTTAATTAACGAATAAATATTATTCGTTTTTTATTTACTCTTTTATTAGTTTTTTATTCATTTTTTATAGTTTTTTATTTACTCTTTTATTAGTTTTTTATTCATTTTTTATAGTTTTTTATTTACTCTTTTATTAGTTTTTTATTCATTTTTTATAGTTTTTT
>NZ_JAHLZE010000030.1 GCF_020148105.1 Methanobrevibacter sp. TMH8 | reverse complement strand
CATTCTAAAATTATTAAATTTATTAATTTATTTAATATTTTTTTATATATTTTATTTTTTTATTAAAAAATACTCCCCTATTTTTTAAATTATAACTATTTTTTTCTTAAATTTACTTCGTTTAACTTTAATTAAACGAAGTTAATTTTAGGGGGATTTTGTACATATATTTTGTACATATACTCATGAGGGGATGATATTATGATAAAGGAAAAATTTGATTATAGAAAAAATATGGGTAAAAAGTTCATGAGATATATATTAATTTTGTTAGTGATTGGCACTATGTTCTTTTTTTCTGTGAATGCGGGATTCGCAGCTGGAAATACTCATAATATAACTTCTGATATGACTACTACAGATGTTCAAGATATTATCAACAATGCTGTAGATGGTGATACTCTTGATTTTGTTAATAAAACTTATAGCTTAGATCAGCTGAATATTAACAAGAAATTGAACATTGTTAGTAATGTTAATTCTACTATAAATAGAAATTCTACTAATGTTGTCCAATACAGTTGTTTATTTTCTGTTAGAGCAGATAATATTCTTATTTCAGGTTTTACAATTAATAATCATCTAATAGGTGTTTATAGTCAGGATACAGCTAATAATCTTCAAATTTTTAATAATACTTTCACAAATTGTGGTCAGGCAATAATCATTACTACTAATAACTCTTTAATTGAAAATAATTACGTTGGAAATAGGAATGCTTCTTTTCCTCAAACTTCTTTTCCAATGCAAGTATATAGGCAATATGCAATTTTAATTTGGGAAGGTAGTCCTGGAGGAGCTATCATTAGAAAAAATACTATTACTGGATCTGGTTGGACATATGCAATAGTTAACTATGCTCCTAATGCATTAATAACAGAAAATAATGTTACAGGGATTGGAGGTAACCCTTCATCAAGCAATGCAGCCATAGCTAATACTTTATATGGCCATGGAACTAACATAACTGATAATATAGTCGATAGCAATGGGGGTATTGGAATTCGTAATGACTGTGACAACGTTATAATTGCTAATAATCGCTTAACCAACAATAGAGGGTATGGTATTTTCAATATGAATTCTCACCAAACACATGAGTTTAGTGAAGGAGGGAATCTTGTAATTATTAAAGACAACATTGTTGAATCGACTAGAAGTGCCACTGGCAGTTTTGATGGAACTGGTATTTTCAATCAAGGAATTGATGCAAGAATAATTAATAATACTGTAAAAAATAATGCCGGCGATGGAATACGAAATTCAGGGACTAATACAACTATTCTTATTAACACAGTTTTTGGTAATTCTGCTCATGGAATAAATGTTGCCACAGCGGGTAATAATACTACTATTTCCGGAAATACTGTTTATAACCAAACCGGCAATAATAGAGCAGGTATTTACTTTGCAGGTAATGTAGGTATTGTTTCTGATAACAATGTATATGATAATAGTAATGGAATTCATCTTTTAAGTGGCCTTATTAGATTAAATAATAACACTATCACAAACAACAATCAATCTGGTCTTATATTAGCTTTCAACAATTTTAATTTGGATATTTTTAATAATACTTTAAAATATAATGGTGTAGCTATCAACATTTCGGGTAATAATAACAGATTAGGTGATCTTGATGGGACTGATCTTTACAATGAAATCACTGAAAATACTAATGGTGTTTTACTTAATGGAGCAGGTAACAGAATAAGTCATCTAAATGTTTACAACAATCTTGGGACTGCTTTCATTGTTTTAAGAGATAATAATACTATTACGGGGTGTAATGTTTTTGAAAATAACTTAGGTTTTAATTTAACTGGTAATGGTACGAGGGTTAATTATAACCGTATTTTAAACAATAAATTAAGTGGTTTGTATAATTATGGAAACAACAATGATTTCACTTTCAATTGGTGGGGTCAAAATGATATTTCCAATCAATACAACATCCTAAGTGGATCTAACTACACTATATGTAACTACTTTGTCATGGTATTGTCTGCAGAATTATATAGTACTATTGTTAATGCTACAATTAATCGTGCTGTAGGTATGTATAGCCTGACTTATAAGTTCTTATTATGGAATAATCTCACACAAACTTTAGATTCTGTTAGTTATGAAGACCTACCTGATTTCTTAGTTAACTTAACTTGGAAAAATAAAAATGGAAACATTATTAATACCATTCTTAATGCTAATGCTAAAGATGAATATTCTTATCTTGTAAACTTAACAAAAAGTGATAATTTTACTATAGAATCTTTTGCTGATAATGAAAATGTTTTACTTTTTATAGCTAATATTGATGATTATATCGAGGAGGTTAATGTTAAAATAGACTCTAATTCTACTATTAATGCTCCTAATGGTACAGTAGGCAACCCAATTACAATTAAAGGTATAGCAAAAGACAAAAACGGTAACTTAATATCTAATACAAAACTTACAGTTATTGTAGGTGGAAAAAATTATAGTGTAACTACTAATAATGTTGGTGGATGGAGTTTAGTCTACACACCATCAAAAACAGGCAGCTTCAAAATTTCAGTTAATTGGAATGGAAATACAACACACAACAAATTTACCAATTCAACAATCTTTAAAGTTAAAAAATCACAAGTTGATATACCAACACCAAAAAATAAGAAGAAAACTAGATTGAAAGTTGATGTTGTTGGTGATAAAATTACTGCAACTTTAACTGATGAAAACGGTAAAATAATTGCTGGCAAAAAAATCGTATTCAGAATAAAACGTATTCCTATTGGTGTTGGAATCACAAATGAGGAAGGTATAGCTACAATTTACTACAAAGATGCATATAAATATATTGTCAAAGGAAGATTTGCTGGAGATGACCAATACTTCCCTTCAGAAGATGTATACGCTCCTACAGACTCGAATAATACAGCTTCAGCATCTAACATACCAATGAAACAAACTGGAATATCAATAATAGCTATGTTATTAGTCCTAATGCCTTTAATTGGAACAGTTATTAGAAAAATACAAAATTAAAACGATATTTAACGATAAATTAACTCTTTTTATCATTTCTTTTTTATTTTTTAAATTAACTTTTATATCCTTTTTTATTTTTTAAATTATTTTTTTTATATTATATATTAAAATAGATATAAAAATTAATTATAAATTCAAATATTGTCCTGATTTTTTTAAATTAAAAAATAATAAATTTATACCTAAATTAATAAGACTTAAATAAATCAAAAGCTAATATTAAAATGGATTTTTATAAACAATTTTATTCACATGATTATTCATGATTATAAGAATTAAAATATATAGTTTAATGATTATAAGAAAAAAATTACTATAATCATTGTTCATTAGATATATTGTGTTTATTGAATCCAATCACATATCAATACATGAAGATTAACTAAAAGGAGGAATGTATATGTCATGGGATGATAACGGTGGAAAAGTATGGATGGATGGAGAATTTGTAGATTGGAAAGAGGCTAATATTTCTGTTCTATCTCATGTAGTACATTATGGATCTAGTGTCTTTGAAGGAATAAGATGCTATGAGAATAAAAATGGTAGTGCAATATTCCGACTTGATGAACATGTTGATAGGTTATTTGATTCAGCTAAAATATATAAAATGAAAATTCCATTTGAAAAAGAAGATATAGCTAATGCAATAAAAGAAACTGTTACTATAAATAATCTTCGTTCTTGTTATATACGTCCTGTTACTTATAGGGGGTATAAAGAATTAGGAGTCAATCCTTTAAAATGCCCAGTCAATACATCAATAGCTGTTTGGGAATGGGGAACCTATTTGGGTGATGAAGCTATGGAAAATGGTGTTGATATTGGTGTTTCTTCATGGAGAAGACTTGCACCTGATACTATGCCTAGTATGGCCAAAGCTGGAGCTAATTATATGAATGCACAGTTAGCTAAAATTGAAGCTATTGAAAATGGATTTGATGAAGCTATAATGTTGGATTATCATGGTTTTGTTGGAGAAGGTAGTGGAGAAAATATATTTTTGGTTAAGGATGATGTTATTTACACACCTCCACTTTCATCTTCAATATTAAATGGAATAACAAGAAATTCAGTTATTTCAATAGCTAATGATCTTGGTTATGAAGTTATAAAAGAAAAAATACCAAGAGAAATGGTTTATTTAGCCGACGAAGTATTTTTTACAGGTACAGCTGCTGAAGTTACTCCAATTCGTTCTGTTGATAATATAACTATTGGTTCTGGTAAAAGAGGCCCTATAGCAGAAAAAATTCAATCAGAATTTTTCAGCATTGTTGAAGGAAAAACTGAAGACAAATTCAATTGGTTAACTTATTTAGATTATTAATGAAAATTTTAACATTATAAATCAATGAAATTGTATTGTGATTTTCATTGATTTTCTTTATTTTTTCATTGTATTTTCTTTATTTTTAATTATATGATCTTAAGATTGAGATTAAATCCTTTAAGTCTTAATTAAAGAGAATAACTACATAATATCTTGAAAAAAAAAGAAAAATATATAATTAGAAAAGATAATAAATAAATTAAAGCATGAAAAAAATTAACTTTCTAATTTTTAAAATTAAATTTTTATATTACTAATTTATCAAATTATAAAATATTATTATATGGTGTATTTATGGATATTCTACAAGCAATTATAGTAGGAATAGTACAAGGTTTAACAGAATTTTTACCTGTAAGTAGCTCTGCTCACCTTATTTTTGTTCAAGAATTTTTTGGTATTAATCAATCAGCTTTAGCTTTTGATGTTTTACTTCACTTAGGAACATTATTGGCTGTAGTTAGCTATTTCTTTAAAGATATTATAGAAATGATAAAAGCATTCTTCTCAAGTATAGCTGATATTTTCAGAGGAAGATTTAGACAAGGGTTTAAAGAAGATCAATATAAAAAATTAGTTTGGATGGTTATTATTGGAACTATTCCTGTAGGAATAATAGGGCTTGTCTTTAATGATCAAGTTGAAGCTGCATTTAACTCTATAACTATTCCAGCTTTCTTCTTGTTAATTACTGGTGTACTTTTATATGTATCTCAAAGATGGAATGTTGGTAATAAAAATATTAAAGATGTTGGCCTTAAAGAAGCTATTCTTGTAGGTATTGGTCAAGCATGTGCTATTATTCCAGGTTTGTCACGTTCAGGAACAACTATCGCTTCTGGTTTACTTATAGGTCTTGATAAAGAATTTGCTGCTAAATTCAGTTTTCTTTTAGCTGTTCCAGCTATTTTAGGCGCGTCTGTAACTGAATTAGGCGGTATTACAACAGGATTAGATACAAATTTCCTTCCATATATTTTAGGATTTTTAGCTGCTCTTGTTTCAGGATACTTAGCTATTAGTATACTTTTAAAATTAATCAGAGAAAGAAGTTTAGACATATTTGTAGTTTACTGTTGGATAGTAGGTGCAGCTATATTAGTTTACAGCTTGTTTTTCATGTAAATAATTTTAATTATTGTTAAATTCTTAATTTATTTCTTTTTTATTTTTTGTGATAATTTTTATTTTGATTATTTTTTATTTAATTTTATTTAATTTTCTCATTTTATTTCATTTCTTTTTTATTTTATTCAATTATATAATAATTCAGTTAATTCATTGATTCTTAGTATATATTATAAATATTAACTGAAATTTTTATTTATTTAAATTCAATAGATTTATATATATAAAAATGAATATAAAATAATATCATATAAAATACATAGTTTATAGTACATATTTTACATTATAAGCTGTATATATGTATTATCAATGTATATGGTGGACATAAAAACCTAATAATATAATTGCACAAGTAAAATTTGCAATTATATTTAAAAAACATGGTGATAAAAATGAAAATTTTGAATAAAAAAGTGATAATAGCTTTGTTATTATGTGCTATTTTTGTTTGTGGTGTTCAATTAGCTTTTGCTGATCCTGTTTCAGCAGCTACTTATAAAAAATTTGATTCAGGACAAATAAAATCTGATGGGATAACATTAAAATATGTTTCTTATATAAAAGGTAAAAATGATATTTACATGAAGTTAAATTATAAAGGGATAACATTAGGCAAAATTTACATGACTAAAGGCAAAACAAAGATTAAAATGACTTATAAAATATTAGGTAAAAAATCCCAATCAATGTCAGTTAAACATTATGGTATTAGTTTAAAAACAATGTATAAATATATGAAAAAGGGCATGCTTAGTGCAGTTTAACCATTATTTTTCTTTTTTATTTTTATTTAAACTTATTTTATTATTTATTTTTTTATTATTCCTTTTATTATTTTTTTATTATTCCTTTTATTATTCTTTTGTTTATTCCTTTTATTATTTTTTTATTTATTCCTTTATTTATTTTTTATACAATATAATTAAAAATATTTATCTTATATTCTCAATAAAAATTATAATAATTTACATATAATATGATAACATTTATTAGAATATTTAATTATAAATATAATCTATTAAGAATACTTCTTTAAATTATTTAAAATACTTCTTTAAATATCTTTTAGGTGTGAAAATGGTAAATATGTTTGATGGTCTTAAATCTTATGGTTCTAATGAGCTTTTAAAAAAATTAACTGGTAAAAATCCTTTTTTTATTTGTACAATAGCTACGACTTCCACAGCAATTATTCCAAATATCACTGGTGCTGGTGCTACTCCTGAACTTATGGAATATACTCCTGCAGGAGATGTTGAGTTGATTGTTCATAGTGAGCTTCGATGTTGTGATATTCCACCTCAGACTATTATTGATGGAGCTTCTGCTCCTACTCCTGCCATGCTTACAAAAGCTGCTCTTGAATTAACTGATGTTCCTTATTTAATAGTTGATGCTGGTTCAAAAATAAAACCAGATGTTCCTTATATTACTGTTGCTGAAGAAGGAGAATATGGTCATGATATAAGAACTGGTCATGCAGTAGTTAACCCTAGAAAAATATTTGAAAATTCAAAGATAATAGGTCATCAGCTATCTAAATATAATGATTATCTTGTAATTGGTGAAAGTATTCCAGCAGGAACTACAACAGCTCTTGGAACTTTAACTGCTCTTGGTTATGATGCTGACTTTAAAGTTAGTGGTAGTATGCCCGAAAATCCTCATAATCTAAAAAAAGATGTGGTTATGGAAGGATTAGCTAATGGGGGAATTCTTGATGGTATGGGGAATATTGGAAAAATTGACCCATTTATAGCTGTTTCTGTAGTAGGTGATCCAATGATTCCAGCTGTAGCAGGTTTAGTTCTTGGAAGTAATGTTCCAGTAATTTTAGCTGGTGGAACTCAAATGGCCAGTGTTTGTGGATTTATAAAAGCTATTGATCCTGATTTTGATTTTGCAAGGATTTGTCTTGGAACCACAAGTTTTGTAGCTGATGATAATACATCTGATTTATTCAATATTACAGCTCAAATTGGAGATATAAATATTCATGCAGTCAATCCTCAATTTGGAAAATCTAAAAATATGGGCCTTAAAAATTATCTAAATGGTTTTGTCAAAGAGGGAGTTGGAGCTGGAGGCGCAATGCTCATGGCACTTCTTTTAGGATATTCAATAGATGATATTCGTCAAAAAGTTGAAGAAGTATGTGAATAAGTATTTATTATTTCTATCATTTTGTAATTTTATTATTTTATTATTTTATTATTTTAAAAATTAAAAATTTAATAATTTAATAATTTAAGAATTTTAATAATCTTAATAATTTAAAAAATTTATAATTTGAAATATTTAAAGATATAAATTATGAAAATATGAAATTTAATATTATTATTAAATTGAAATATAGGACAAAATATGTTTAGTAAACTTGTAGAATTATTTTTTAGAGGAAAATTTGGAAATCTAACTGGTTTTCGTGGGAAAATTTTAGCTAAAAGAATGAATATATGGAACCAAGAACAATATAATCTTATATTAGAGAATATAGAGTTAAAAACTAATGATATTATATTAGAGTTTGGTTTTGGAAATGGATATTTAATTAAAGAATTATTTAAGCAAAATATTCCAATAAAAATTTATGGTATAGATATATCAAAAGATATGGTAGATGAAGCTAAAATCGAAAATAAAGATAATATTGAGAATGGTGATCTAAAACTATTTTTAGGAAATATAAATAAAACATCATTTGATGAAGGTTTTTTTGATAAAATATATACTGTAAATACATTATATTTCTGGGATGATATAAACACTTGTTATTCTGAAATTAAACGTATATTAAAACCAAATGGAATCTTTATGAATGTATTTCACACAAAAGACTACTTGAAAAAATCAGAATATGCTAAACATGGTTTTAAAAAATATACTTTAGAAGAAATTAAGAAAATAACAGAGGATAATGGATTTAAGATTAATAATACATTTGAAGGGAAAGACGAATCTTTTGTCATGATAGCCGAATCTATTGATTAATAATTGGCTAATTTCCATTTAAGTTCATTATTATCATCAATTTAACTTTATTTTAACTTTATTTTTAACTTTTTTATTTTATTTTTTATTTATATAAAATAAAATTTTTATCTGAATTAGTAACCTCTTTTATAAAATTTCAGTTATAATATAAACATGTCTAATATTTATTTATATTATTAATATATTTCATTAACCTTATCAATGATTATTATGTACTATTCAATGCTATTTTATTAATTATTGAAATAATTATATATCTAATTTATATTTTATTCTAAAAACTAGTGTTTTACATGATTTAACGGAAAATTATATATGCTATTATGTAAATATTTAATTTTTGTAATAAAGAGATTTTTATTTTATTATCATTAAATTTTATTAAATCAATTTAATTTCAATGATTTATTAAAATAAATTAAAATATAAAAAATTAAGGGGTTATTTATTTATAAAATTGTATTATAAATAATTTACTTGATTTTATTTTAAGTATGACTTCAATTAAAATTATAAAATTATATAATTAATTGAAGTTGTCAATTTGGGGGTGGATAAATTTATGAAAAAAATATTATTAATTTTATTCGTTATTTTTGTATTATTCGCTAGTATGGGCGCTGTCTTTTCTGCTGATACTAATGGTACTAATACAAATGATAATAATAAAAATACAAATGAAACAGCTGTTAAAAATAGTGCAGATAATTCTAAAATATCTAGAACTTCTTCTTCTACAAATAATTACAAAATCACAGTTACTCATAATAAAGTTGAGCATGGAAAACCTATCCATTTCATTGTCAATGTAAAAGATTCTGATGGAAATCCTGTTGTAAATAAAAGTTTTTCTTTTAGTTTTCGTTCAATGAATGATAAAACTAATCCTGATGGTCGTTTTGATAATACTGTTGTCACTGATGCAAATGGTGTTTTCTCTGTAGATTGGCCAGGAAATTCTGGTTATTTTGATTATTATGAGTTAACAATTAGTGATGGTTTGGATCCAAACCAGTATCCTACAGGGACTGTTTATTATCGTAAAGCTTTTGATTTGACTTTAAAACCTACTATGAGCGTTAGTATTTCTAAATCAACTGTTTATGAAGGTCAAAATACTCAAATTAGGGTTACTGTCAAGGTGAATGGTGTTCCTGCTTCAGGATATCTAGTGTGGAAATATAGTAAAGATAAGAGTGTTACAACTCAATTAAAAAATGGGGTTTCTACTTTCAATTATAATAGTTTTATATTAGGTAAAAATCCTATTGTTATTACATATATTGGTTTAGGTGCAGCATTTCCAGGATATATAGTTTCAAATGTTAATAAAACAGTTAGTGTGAATGTTAAATCTGCTTCTAACCTTATAATATCTAAAATTTCAAAATATGGTAATAGATATAAAGTTACAGTTAAAAATATAGGAAAAGGCAAGTCAACTACTGCAAAGCTCAGATTAGGCTTAAAAAGTAGATATAAAACCGTTACAATAACGTCATTAAATCCAGGCAAATCAAAAACATTGATTGTTAATTTTAATTATAATAAGTATAAAAAATATACAAAATATGCTTGGGTAAATTATAATAAAGCTTGTTTTGAGAAAAATTATAAAGATAATAAAGTAAGTTTTAAAGCAAAAACATATATAGGTTTATTAGCTAACCTTGCAATCACTAAAGTTTCTAGATCTGGAAATAATCTTATTGTCACTATTAAAAATCAGGGAAATGCTGCTTCATCAGGTTTTAGAATATTGGTATGGTATGGTTATAAAAACAAAGGTAAAGGTTATGTATTGTTCAATGCTAAAAAATTTGGAAAGTATGGAAATAGATTACCTGCTGGCACTTCAGCAACCTTAACTCTTCCTTATATTAAATATAAAACCCATTCAAGGTATTATAAGTTTATTTATGTAAATTATAATAAGAAAGTTAGAGAATCTAATTATAATAATAATCTTAAAAGGGTTAAAATTTAATTTAACTATTCTTTTTTATTTTTTATAATTTAATAACTTATAATTATTTTTTTATTTATTTTTAATAATTTTCAATTTTTATTTTTTATTTTTTATTTTTTAAACTAACAATATATTTTGAATTTATAAATCAATATTATTTTGATATAAATATTAATCATAATAAATAGAATAATAACATAAATTTAAAAATATTTATTAATATATAGCTATTTTATTATTATTCTTTTTAAATCTTTTAAATTGGCTAATATGGTTAAATAATCAGTATTCTTTCTATATTTTTATATTTATTATGTATGGTTATATGTTTTTTATATAGAAATATTTATATATACCAATTAATATATCATGATTACATAAAATTATTATGTTGAAGATAAAAATTATTACATTAAGAATATATACCATATTTATGTCTATTTGGGGGGAACAATTTCTTATTATCTTTTTAAGGTAATTGTATATTTTTGATTTTATAATTGTGTAATGATATTTTTTCTTTGCTCATTAATGCGGATTTTAATGTAGCAAAATCAAGAGAAAATATTTGACATTTTGTAAAAGTGGGGGTAATTTTTTTTGAAATTATATAGAAATATTGAATAGTTAATTAAAAATAATAACTTTTTAAGTGTTATCATTTTTAAATAATATCATATAAAATTTTGTTGTATTATTTGAAAAATATAAAAAGAGTTTATAAGTATATTTTGTTTGCTTTTAATTCTTTTTTTGTTAAATAATATTTTTGTTGATCCGGGGGGGTGAATTATTAGATTGTCTATAGATTTATAGTTTTTATAGTCATAATTTTTGTTAATAATGTTTTTTCATTGATTAAATGAATGTTATCTAATTTTTTAGAGTAATTTTCATCTGATTAATAGAAAAAATTTAAGGGTTTTTTACAGTTGACTTCTTGAATGAATGGTCGTTTTAATATAAAATTATCTTCTTAAGTTGTTTATTGTAAAATGCTAAGGTTTTTATTGTTAATAAAGATGATTTGTAATGATTTTAATTTTCTATAGGTAGTTTAATCAATTTTTTCACTATTTTGTAATAATATTTCTTAATTATTAGTGATATTGATAGAAAATTTTGTAAATTCTATTATAAGTGAATTAAGATAGATATTTTATATTTTAGACAGCTAAATTTTTTAGTGGATTAAAATAAGCATTTTATCATGGTCTATCTACGTGATTCCTTGTGAGGGTTTATTTTTTTTCTGTCTATATATTATTTCATATTATAAGAATAATTATATTCATAAAAAAGTATTTTATAATTATTATATTTTGTTAATGTTTGGGGGGATAAATTTTGAAGTTTGATGATGATTTAATTAGTTTGAGGTTTTTGAGGAATGTATTTTTAGTTGTCGCTGTTTTAGTAGTGGTTTGTTCTATGCAGGGTGTTTTTGCAGTTGATACTACTATTAATCCTGGTAATGGGACTATAAATGATGGTTTAAATTCTTTGGATAATGGTGGTACTCTTAATCTTGATTCGGGAAATTATACTGGGACGGGAAATTCCAATATAACGATTGATAAGAATGTTACTATAAAAGGTAGTAATAGTTCTAATACGATAATTTTTGGTAATGGTAATGATCCAGTTTTCATCGTTGAAGAAGGCAATACCTTAACTTTAATTAATCTTACTATTTTTAATGACTATTTGTATAGTCGTGATGATTCTGCTGTTTATGGTGGAATGGTTCATATTTCTAATGGTTCCATTGTAGGCCAAGGAAATCTTGTTTTCAGTAATTCTGTTTTTATTAATGATGAAAATGATATTAATTTAACTGTTAATGCATCTTCTCATTATT
>NZ_JAHLZE010000029.1 GCF_020148105.1 Methanobrevibacter sp. TMH8 | reverse complement strand
TGGTAATGGTGTTGTTAACGGAGGTAATGCTACTGTTGGAAATAATAATGTTTCTGGTAATTCTGGAAATGATATTGTTAATAATGGTGAAGTTACTGGTTCAGGAAATGTGATTGATGTTCAGTCCGGTTTAGCTATTAGTACTGTTGTTTCAGGTAATAAAGTTACCATAAGAGTGAAAGCTACTAATATTATTAATGGTAATGTTATTGTTGGTGCAACTATTAATTTCTATGTTAATGGAAAATTAGTAGGAACTGCAATAACCAACAACAATGGTATTGCTGAGTTTACCTATAACGCTCCTAGCACAGGATTATACAACATTTTTGCAACCCTTAATGAATTTAATACTACTGATACTTTAGGAACTACTTTTTACAGTGAATCTAACAATACTACTAGTGTTAATGTAGTATTAGAAAAAGGTACTGTTATTACTGTTTCTGCTCCAACTATTAAGGAAGGTAAAAAAACTAACATAAAAGTAACTCTTAAAGACGTAAATGGAAATATCCTCAAAAATAAAAAAATATCATTAACTATCAAGGGAAAAACATACACAGCAACAACTAACAATAATGGAATAGCTGTATTCAATATACCTGGTTTAAAAGGTGGAAAACACACATTAACAGCTAAATTCACAGGAGACAGCAACTACAAATCAACAAAAACCACTAATGTGCAAAAAGTCAACCCTAAAACTAACTTAGGAATTGCATCAATCAAAAAATTGTCTTTCAGGAAAAAAGTATCCACATATAGAGTTACAATAGCTAATAAAGGAAGTTTAAAATCTAAATCTACTGTTTTAGTTCTTTTCCATATGAGAAACGGAGTTAAAATCAAAACCAAATACATCAAAATCAAATCAATAGCTCCAGGCAAGAAAATATCAATTATCGTCAGCTACTTCCCAGACAGAGCTAATCACAGATACTGCATAGCCCACTTCCAAATCGATCCCAAAAACAAAAACAAAGAAATAGTATTAGCTAACAATAAAAAATCAATCAGCCTAAAACACTAAAAATAAAACAAAAACAATTAAAGGATAAATTAACTCTTTTTATCCTTTCTTCTATTTTTTATCATTTTAATATGGCATTGTTTTTATAATTTAAATTATTATATCCTTTAAATTAATAAAAATAATAATGAAATTCTATTTTTAGAATATATTTTTAAATAAAAATAATATAAAAACTAAATACTAAAAAATTTTAAAAAAATAAATCTATAATTATTAATATTATTATAAAATTACTAAATTATTTAAGCTTTAAAAATATATTTATAATATTATTGAATTTTAATAATTTAAAATTTCATATTTACAATATTTTATAATTTATATTTATAAATAAATTAAAATATTTATAAATATTTTATAATTTAGAATATTAGTTAAACATGGATAATTCAAATAATTCACGATTTATGTATAATTATATATCATTCTGATATTATTAGGTGTTTTAATGAATATTTTTGAAAAATCACAAGCGATTAAAAATCAAGATTTAACAGCTACTAAAAACCTCGAAAACTATTTAGAGGTTATTGAAAAGGATAATTCTTCTATTAATGCTTTTTTAGAAGTAAACAAAGAGTCAGCACTTACTCAAGCTAAAGAAATTGATGAAAAAATCAAAAATGGAGAAGATGTTGGGTCTTTAGCTGGTCTTATATTTGGAATAAAAGCTAATATAAATGTAGAAGATAGTATAATTTCTGCAGCTTCTAAAACTCTCGAAAATTATCAAGGTAGCTATGATGCATCTGTTGTAAAGTATATCAAAGAAAATGATGGAATTATTGTAGGAATCTGTAATATGGATGAATTTGCAGCTGGTAGTTCTACTGAAAGTTCTTTTTTTGGTGCTACTCATAACCCTGCAGCTCCTGGGCATATTCCTGGTGGTTCTAGTGGTGGTAGTGCTGCAGCTATTGCGGCTGGAATGTGTGATATAGCTCTTGGTTCTGATACTGGAGGTTCTATTAGGAATCCTGCTTCTCATTGTGGAGTAATTGGTTTTAAACCAACTTATGGTGCAGTTTCAAGACAAGGACTTCTTGATCTTTCAATGAGTCTTGATCAAATTGGTCCTCTAGCTAATGATATTTCTGGAATAGCTATGGCTCTTGATACTATAATTCGTTATGATGAAACTGAATGTACAAGCTTAAATCAAGAATTCCCTGTATTTACAGAAATTGTAAATCAGAAACCTGAAAAATTACAAGAAGATATGAAAAATATGAAAGTTGCATATATATCTCAATTTAAAGATGTAACTGACGAACATATCAATGAAATAATCGATGAGTCCATTGATAAAATTAAACAATTGGGTGCTGAAGTAGTTGAATTAAATTTCAACCAAATCGATTTGTGTTTACCTACATATTATTTAATAAACTATGTTGAGTTTTTCTCAAGCACAAGAAAATATGATGGAAGAAAGTATGGTTATAAAATTGAGGATGTTTGTGGTGAAGAAGTTCTTCGAAGAATAGAGATTGGTTCATATATTTCACAACAAGAATTCAGTGGAAAATATTATAAAAAAGCTCTTCAAGCTAGATCTTTAATTCGAAATGAAATAAACAAACTTCTTGATGGTGTTGATTTAATTGTTGGACCAACTGTTCCTAAACTCCCTCATAAAATTGGAGAAAAACTTGAACCAATGGAAATGTATGCTTATGATGTTTTAACAGTTATAGCTAATTTAGCCGGTATTCCCGCTGGAAGTATGAAAGCAGGAGAATATAATGGAATTCCTGTAGGATTACAACTTCAAGCTAAACCAAATGATGATGCTAAAATTATTAAAGCTATGGCTGCATTAGAATCACTTAACTGATTATTTATCAATGAGTTTTTGATAATAAACATTATATAATCATATACAATATATTTTAATTTAAATATATTATTCTACAATATATTTATTTTATTTATATTTTACATAGATTTTACATATATTTTTCAATATATGTAAATCCCATATATTTTAGTTTAAATCTATTAAATTATATAATAATTTAATCTAAAGATATAAATTATTTAGAATAAAATTTAATTTCATTATATTAATTTATATAAAATATGCTTTAATTTAATGATATAATTTATTCTACAATATAATTTATTATAGACATAATTTATTTATTATATAATTTTTTTATATTCTATAAATATATAAATATAATAAAATATGAATTAGCTATTGAATTAGGTTAAAATCATGAAAATTGGATTAACTTATATTAAAGGATCTCTCCCAGGATTTGAAGATTTTGGTAATCTTCCAACAAATCTTGTTAAGTCTAATGGTTTGGTCGATGATACAAATGGTGTTAAAGCTAGTGATGAGCTTGATGCTATAATCATTCCCGGAGGTTCTATTCTTGAATCCAATTCTATTTCCAATGATTTAGCTGATGAAATTAAACAAATGGCTGCAGATGGAAAACCTGTTATTGGAATTTGTTCTGGTTTTCAGGCTTTAGCTAATCAAACTGATGTTGGTAGGAAATCTCCTTGCCCTATTATTAAAAAAGGATTGGGACTTTTAGATGTTAATTTTTCTCCTCTTATTAGTAATGATCGTGTTGAGGCAGTTGTAGCTAATGACTCTTTTTTAACTAAAAATATTTCTTCAAATGAATTTATTACAGGTTTTCATTGTCATACTTATGGAAATATTAAGATAAATGATAACAATACCTTACCAATTCTTTATTCTTCTATTAAGAGAATGAATTATGGAGATACTGATAGTTCTGTTTTATCAGGTGTTAGAAATGATAATGGGAATGTTATTGGAACTATGATTCATGGTATTTTAGATGAAAATCCTGTTATTGTTGAAAATATTTTTGATTATATTGGTGCTAATCCTAATGATATAAATAATATTTTTATAGCTAATGAAGAAGTTAAAAAAAGAATTAGATCTGAATTAGCTATTGATACAGGTATTAATATTAATAATATCAAATCTTGTAATGAATTTAAGAAAATTCTTTTAAATTCATTAAATAGTAAAATCAATCAAAATGATGACAATATAACAGCTACTCATGATATTGATTCTATTTCTAAAGAAATTCCTCCAATGCTCATGATTGGAAGTACTGGTTCTGATTCTGGTAAAACTTTCATTACTACTGGAATAGCTGGAGGATTAACTAAAAGAGGACTAAATGTATGTGTTTTAAAAGTTGGTCCTGATGTTAGAGATACTGAACCTTCACTATACTTGACAAAAAATAAAATGGAAGAATATACTTCTATTAAAATTGGTCATCTTGGGTGGATGGATATTGAAAATACTTTAAAACGACTTAAATCTTCAAATTATGATTTTGTTATTATTGAAGGTGTTATGAGCGTTTTCACAGGTCTTCTCAATGAAAAAATTCCTTATTCTGGTGCTGAAATAGCTGTTTCTTCTAATATTCCAATGCTTCTTGTTTCAGGTGTTAATAAAGGAGGAATTGAATCAGCAGCTGTTGATTTAGCTTCCCATGCAAAAACTTTGAAAAAAATGGGAATAGAAGTCAATGGAATCATATTTAATAAAGTCTATGATATGGATATTTTTAATGAAGTAGCTAGCTATGTAACTTCTGTTTTTAATTCTGAAACTGGAAATAAATTAGCTATTGATGATATATTAGCTATTCCAAAAATAAAATTAGATGAAAGGAGCACTACTCCTGAAGTAGAAATAAAATTGGAAGAGTTTTCTAGAGCTGCATTGAAAACAGTTGAAAAACATCTTGATTTAGAAAAAATAGTAAAAATGAGTAATATTCCTAAATTCAAAGGTTATTTGTCTTTTGATGAGATAAAAAATTTTTTTAAATAATTATTATCCATCAGTTTTAGGATGCTTTTTATAAAATACTTTTTTTACTCATGATTATTTTTTAGTTTTTTTCTTATTTTCATTTTCATTAACTCTAAATTTAACAATTTCTTTTATAAGATCATATGGAATTTCTTTATCTAATGGAAATTGAATTGTTCCTTTAGAAGTTTTATATTCCGATAATTCATCTTTAAAATTTTCTATTCCACTTGGAGCAGGATAAAATCCAATGTGTTTTTCATAAGCAGCAAAATGAACTAAATTACCATTTAAATAAAAAGTAGGTATTCCATAGCTAATTTTCTCAGTTGCTTCAGGTGTAGTTTCTTGTATAGTTTTTCTAATTTTTTCTAATTTTTCTTGTATATCTTTTGGAAATTCAGAAATATATTCATCTATTGTTTCAACCATAATTTCACCACCCTTTATTTCTTATTTTATTTATTAGCTAGTTATTGGATGTTTATTTTAAATATTCTTCAATAACTATATTCCCATCCATGAAAATAAGTCCATGTTCTTTTGCATAGTCTTCTGCTTTTTCCACAGATCTAGCTTCTCCAGTAGTGCTGTCCATCATTTCACATACTACTGTAACTGGAGTGATATTTGCCATTTCTGCCATTGCTAAACTTATTTCAGTATGGCCTTGTCTACCTTTTAATAGACCATTTGCTCCTCGAAGTAGGGCCACATGACCTGGAGATCTGAACTCTTTTCCAAAGTCAGAAAATCTTTCTTCTTTACACATTTTAGCCATACTACTTATAGTGAGAGCTCTATCGTTATCTGTTACTCCAGTAAATGTTTTTCTATGGTTTGCCCAAATGGAAAATGAAGATTTCTCATCATAAGGAATATCATTAGGAGTTAATTCTCCAAGAACTGGATATTCATTTTTAGCTGCATCCATTATGTCGGTCATAAAAGGTAATCCAAGTTCATTACAATAGTTGGGATGAATACAACAGCAAATTAGTCCTCCTGCATCTTCTCTCATAGTAGCTACTTCTTTGCCTGTTACAAACTCAGCTCCTATAATCATATCAGTTTCACTTTCTCTTTTTTCATCATCATACATTAGAACAAATTCACCATTTTGTAATGATTTTAATGCTTTTTTCAACACTTTTTCACCTTCGTATTTGATTAGTATAGTAAACTTTAATTTGTTAATTTTATACTTAATTTGTAATAATTTTTATATTAATTTTTAAGTAATTTAATAGTAAATTTTATAATATTTTACAATATTTTATAATATTTTTATATTTTTAATATTATTTTTAATTATTTTTAATATAATTTTTATAAGAATTTATAAATTTAATTATTATTTAATCAAAAATTATAATTTTAATGTTATTTTGATAGTTTTTTTATAAAATAATTTTAAGATAATTCTAATATAATTAAATTTTAAGCTTAACCTTATCTCCATCTTCTAATTTTAGCTTTTTTCGAAGATTATCTTTAGCTATAAATTCTAAATAATTCTCGTCATGAGTAGTTTTATCTGGAAATACTATTGCTCCAACTATATCATCATTTAAAGTAGCTTTAATATATTTAACACCACCAAAACCTTCTTTTGGCTTTATTATATTAGTGCAATTAGATTTTATTTCTCTAATTTCATCTAAATATTTTTCTGAAATAGTAATATTAAGAGTTCCAGGATATGGTTCAAAGCCACATTTTTCATTGAATTTTGACTTGTAAAATTCTTGTCCTAAAAAATAAGCTCCTTTCCCATAACCTGTTGTGATAGTCCCTTCTACTTCCATGAATAATCCTCAATTTAATTTATAGTATCTCAAATCTTTTTATAATGATTTTATTAATTAATTATATTTATTATATTTATTATATTAATTTATTTTCACTTATTTTCATTTATTTTACTTCTAATTTTATAGTAGAGAATATCGGACCTCTAATATCAATTAATTTATTATCATCATTAATATATTTCATAGCTATGTCATCTAGCTTTAAATTAACATCAGACAAAGATCTAGCTATTGTATTTCTGAGTATCAAATCATCAGATCCACTAATAACAGCTTCTTCAATTTTATAAGCAGTTTTTGCAGCTAAACTATCTATATATCTAATATTAGTAGGAATTCCTTTTTCAACTCCAGTATAAACAATTTTAGTATCCTCTGGAATTTCACCGATAATTTCATTTTTATCATATTTTTCAGGATTAGCTTCAACTTTTTTAACTGTATTTTCAATATTTTCTGGAATTCCCAGTATATTTCCATCATAAATATAAATTTGATTAGTAGAAGCAGGACCAAGAAGTTTAGTATTATTTTCTTCTTCTAAAGCTTTAACAACAATTGCTTTGTTTAAAAATTCTCCTTCAAATATAGTAAACTCACATGGAGAGTTTTCATCCATATTATTTTCCCAAATATTTAGTATATCTCTCATAAGAGCTTTTCCTTCTTCAGTTACAGGATAATAATTATAATTGAGCATAGTAGCTATTTCTCGATCATTCAAACTTAATTCTTTATATAGTTGAGGATAAACCAATTCTCTAACATCTTCTATCTGGTTTAAAACCATAGCTATTCTCTCAACACCAAGACCTAAGTTCATGACTTCCTTATCTATTCCATATTTTGAAAGAGCTATTGGAGAGTAAAGACCAAAGGTAGCTATCTCTACCCATTCACCTAACTTTGGATGATATCCATAAACTTCAGTTTGAGTTTCTGGGATGTAATACTTAGATTTTTTCTCATCAGGAATGAATTTAAACTTTGAAAATCCGAAATATTGGAGTAATGCTTCTGAAATAGCTTTTCCAGTATCAAGACTTACTTCATCATCAACAATAACACAAGAAGCTGAATGATAAGTCATAAGATGGCTTGAATCTTCTTTTTGTTCACGACGGAAACATCTATCAATTGAAAACATTTTAATTGGCACATTGTTTTCTTTAACCATTTTTTCAAGTGATATAAACCATCCTGAAGTCATATGGGATCTAAGGGTTGTATTACTAGCTACTGGAGTTAACTCTCTAATTTCTGGAAATACTTTCTCAAGAATAGCTAATCCTTTTTCATTATTTACTTCAAGTGCATTAGCTACTTCAAGTGTAAGATCATCTCCATCAAGATCTCCTTTTTTATATCTTCTAAATACTTCTTGAATGTTATTTATATGATTGTCATTAACATTGTCATTTAATTCTTTTATAGCTTGGATTTTATCCATTCCAATCCCAATATCTGGACGAGGAAGACCAGCTAAATAAAAACATCTGTCAAGCACAGCCGGTGCTTCAGGACCAAATTGCTTGTAAACATCATTTTTATCAATAAATAATGGATTAACAGTTTCACTAAATCCTAAGCGGAGGTAAGCTTCTCTAAGTTCTGATATTGTATCATATAAAACATGAGATTTTCCTATATTATATTTTAATCTAGGATATTCATTATCAGGATGTGGCTTTTTTACTAAATTTTTAGATTCAGTCCAAGCCTTTTCAAAATCTTTTTTAGATAATTTTATAATCTTTTTCTTGTTCATTTCCATCCTCCTGACTTTTTATCTCTACTTTTATTATTATTCATAAGTTTTATTATATTAATATTGAATTTCTATATATTATATCTTATTAGTCAATGATTAATTCATTCATAGTATATTTTTCATACCTTATATTAATTTTCAATTTTTTTTCAATTTTTTAATTAAAATTTTTAATATTTTTTAATATTTTTTTAATTTTTTTTATAATATTTTTTATAATTTTATAATATTATAGATTATATGAAAGAATTAATCCAAAAAATCCAAAAATAAAAACAAAATTTATAAAAATATTTATAAAATTAAGTATAATCTTATAATATGAAAAGCAAGGTTATAAAATCTGATGTATTGATTATTGGCTCAGGAGGGGCAGGTTGCCGTGCAGCTATTGAAGTTTCAAATAACGGATTAAATCCATTAATTGTATCAAAAGGACTTTCATTCAGGTCTGGATGTACTGGAATGGCTGAAGGGGGGTATAATGCTGCTTTTGCTTTTGTAGATAAAGAAGATACAAAGGAAATGCATCTTCATGATACTATGAAAGGTGGTAGCTATCTTAATGATCCTAAACTTGCTGAAATACTTGTTAATGAAGCTACAGACAGATTAATAGACCTCGAAAATTACGGAGCTCTTTTTGATAGACAAGAATCTGGTGAATTAAATCAAAGGCCTTTTGGTGGTCAAACATTTAGGAGAACTTGTTTTCAAGGAGATCGAACTGGTCATGAAATGATAATGGCTCTTAAAGAAGAAATTATCAAAAGAAAGATTCAAACTATTGATGAAGTCATGATAACCTCTTTAATTCTAGATAAAGGGTATGATGAAATTCAAAGTGATAATAGTGAGAATAACGCTGAATACGGGACTAACACTGAATGCAAGAATAGCACTGAATATGAGACTAATGCTGAATATAAGATTACCAATGAAAATAAGAGGAAAGTTATTGGTGCAGTAGGATTTTCTTTAAATGATTCAAAAACAATATTTTTCCAAGCAAAAACTGTTATTTTAGCTAGTGGTGGAGCTGGACAATTATATCCTGTAACTTCTAATACATTTCAAAAGAATGGAGATGGATTTACTCTTGCATATGATGCAGGTGCAGATTTAATTGATATGGAAGAGATTCAATTCCATCCAACTGGAATGCTTTATCCAAAATCAAGAAAAGGAATTCTTGTTACAGAAGCTGTTCGTGGTGAAGGAGGAATCCTTTTAAACAAAGATAATGAACGTTTCATGGGTAAATATGATGATAGAAAAGAATTAGCTACTCGTGATGTTGTTTCAAGAGCAATATATAATGAAATAAGGGAAGGTAGAGCAAGTGAAAATGGAGGAGTTTATCTTGATGTAACTCACCTTGATAATGATATCATTGAAGAAAAACTCGAAACAATGCTTTTACAATTCCTTGATATTGGTATTGATATTAGGAAAGAACCCATGGAAATTGCACCAACTGCTCATCATTATATGGGTGGAGTTAGAATCGATGAAAATTGTGCTTCAACAGTAAGCAATCTTTTTGCAGCTGGTGAAGTAACTGGTGGAGTTCATGGAGCTAATAGACTTGGTGGAAATGCATTAGCTGATACACAAGTTTTTGGAAGAAGAGCAGGAATTTCTGCATCAAAAATAGCTAAAAATTCTGATTTTGAAATAAATGAAGAAGAAATAGAAAATGAAGAAAATAGGATTCAAAATCTTGTTAAAAAAGGAACTATATCTCCTTCTTCAATTAAAAATGATTTAAAAGATTTGATGTGGGATAAAGTAGCTATTATTCGAAATGAAAAGGGATTGAAAGAAGCTTTAAGTGGATTGTATGACTTAAAAGAAAAATTAAATGATATGGATGTTGATAAAGACACTCATTATAATAAAGGACTTCAAGAAGCTTTAGAAATTATTAACATGATTGAAATAGCTATATTAACTGTTAAATCAGCTTTGATTAGAAAAGAAAGTCGTGGTGCTCATTTCAGAGAAGATTTTCCTGAAACAAAAGAAGAATGGAAAAAGAGTATTGTAATGAATAAATATCATGATATAAAATGTATTGATCGGTGAATATTAATTATTTATTCATACTTTAATCATTATAATTCAATCATTATACTTTAATCATTACATTTCAATTATTTATTCAAATTATCTTTTTGGAAATGCAACTTCTGGTCTTTTTGATAGGAATGAACTGTCAATATTTTCATATAGTTTCATTGCAATTTCTATTGGTATTCCCATGGATAAATAGTCAGAAGGAAACCATATATTCCCTGTGGGATCAACTGGCCCCATAAAAACAGTTTCTTTAGGAGTATTTTCAGCCATTCCATTTGGATATGTGATAAAACTTGCACATGATGGTCCAAATGGTGTACTAATCCCAGTAAATGTATTTTCATTGTTGAAATATATTAAGTTACTTAAATTTCGTATTTGTTCACTGTTACCAAAGACAAGAATTGATTTAATATTGATATCTTTTGTATCTGTGTTATTTGTGCCGATATTATCAATATCTGCAATATTATCAATATCATTAATATTTTTCATATCTTCACATTTTTGAATTACTAGATTATTTTCAATTTTTTTTATTTCACCTATAGATTTTAAAAATTTTTCAACATCTTCAGGGCTTGCTTTAAGATATTCTGCAGCTCCTCCTCTAACACTTTCTTTTCCAGTTGAAACAAAATATTTTATAAATTTAGCTGGTTTTGCAAATCCAAGGTAAGTCATTGATCCAGGACAACATCCTCTAAGTGTTTTATTGTTTATATAAACTGGATTCTCATTTTCATTAGTTGAAGTTAAAAAAATAGATTTTGCAACACAATGATCGACTGAACATAAAGGAACTGCATTTTCAGGGATATTTCTTGATTCATATATAGCTAAAGGAAATGTATCTAACTTTAAACTTGTTTTAAATTTTTTACCAATTTTTTCCATATCAATCATGATTTTACTCCTAATTATTATAAATTCAAACTAATGATTTCACTCCTAACTATTAGAAATTTAAATTAATGATTTAAACCCTGATTTTTTTAAATATATTAGCGGACTCTTAATAAAATGTATATACTACCATAATCGATTGAATTAGTCTTTTCAATAATTGTTTTGTTGTTAGAATCAAGAATAGAAACTTTTGTAGTTCCACTTCCGTTTTGATCAATAGTAATACTTGAAAGTGTATTAACTGTACCTAAATCAATAATTTTAGAACCAGAGCCAGAATCTTGCAAATATTTACTATCTGTAGTAATGTATGAACTCCATGGGTTTTCAGTCTCTATTTTAACTTTATATTGTCCTTCGGTTACATTAAGTACATTTGCATCTCCTTGCATTCTATTAGCTACAGTACTATCATTAATATTCTTGTACACAGCATCAGTAGTTTTTTGAACTTCACTACTTATAAACATAATAGACACTGCTCCAACAACACAAACTACTGCTACAATAATAATTAGTATTATAGCTACTTTCTTACCATTACTCCATTCATCAAAACTCATATAATCCCTCAATATTAACAAATTTTATCAAAAAATTAATAATTTTAATCAATATAACAATATAATTAGTAATATAATAACCATTGGTTAATAACCATAGAAATAATGAATATTAGGAATATTAATTTAATATATAAATTATAATAATAAATAAATAATATATAATAATATATTTATAGGGTATATTATTTAAATTTTTTTGTTTTTTAATCTCTAATATCTTATTTTTACTTTAAAATAAATTTATTAATTTTTTAACTCTTTAATAGCTTTATTAGCTTTTTCTATGATTTCATTTTCATTTAAAGTTGTAAGTTTTCTATTTTCCATTAATATTTTACCATTACATATTGTTGTGTTTACATTAGACCCATTAGCTGCATAAACTAAGTTTGAACTGATTACATCGCTCATTGGAGTTAAATTAATTGTATTTTTGTCTAATAATATGAGATCTGCTTTTTTTCCCACTTCAATTGACCCAATTTCTTTATTTAGGTTTAATGCTTTTGCTCCATTTATAGTACTCATCTGAATAGCTTGGTTAGATGTTAAAGCTTTAGGATTCATCGTGCTCACTTTTTGAAGAAGTGAAGCAAATTTCATCTCTTCAAACATATCTAAATTATTGTTTGATGCAACGCTATCGGTTCCAATTCCTACTGTGATTCTTTTATCTATCATTTCTTGAACTGGGGATATTCCTGATGATAATTTCATATTACTACATGGATTATGAGATATTTTAACATCTCTATTTTTTATTATATTTATTTCTTCTTTTGATAGCCATACTCCATGTGCAGCTATAACATCATCTTTTAAAAACCCTAAATCATCTAAATATTCAAATGGAGTTTTTCCTTCTGATTCAACTATGGTTTCAACTTCTTTTTTAGTTTCATTCATATGGATATGAATTCCAACTTTGTATCTATCTGCTTCTTTTCTTACTTTTTCTAATAATTCTTTTGAAGCTGTAGATGTTGCATGTGGTCCAAAAAAAGTTTTTATTCTACCTTCTGCAGTATTGTTACAGTTTTTTATAAGGTCAATGTTTTCTTTCAATTCTTTTTGACGTTTTTCTTCATCTGCAAAGTCTATCATTCCATAAGATAAACAACCTCTAATTCCAGATTCTTCAACAGCTTTAGCTACATCTTCCATATAAAAATACATATCATTAAAAGTTGTGGTTCCTGATTTTATCATTTCTACAATAGCTGATAATGCTCCAATATAACAATATTCTCCATTTAAACCTGCTTCAGTAGGCCAGATGTGATTGTTTAACCAATCATCAAGTTCCATATCATCAGCTAATCCTCTAAATAGATTCATAGATATATGTGTATGGGTGTTAATAAGTCCAGGCATTAATATTTTATTTTCACCATTGATAATTTTGTCAATGTTATCTTTTGAAATTGATTCTTGATCTTTTCTAGCTATTTCAACTATTTTATCATTTTCAATCAATAAATCCCCTTTAAATGATTCCACAGCAGTTGAATTTTTTTCAGATTTTGGATTTAGAATAATTGTATCATGTATTAGAATATTTTTGGTTTCCATTTTTTCACCTTTTAGAAAAATCTTTAAACCTAGTTAACATATCTATTAATATTGATTATTATTATATTGAACATTATAGATTATTAATATTTATATAAAGATATTTTTAATATTATAAAATAATATTATAAAATATTATATATTTATATAAATTTTTTATAAACTAATTTAAATTTATAATCCTATAAATCATATAAAATTTTAAAATTATTCATAATATGTTATAAATAATCTAAAATATTAAAAATAATTAAAATATCATCAATAATCTAAAATATATCAAATATATTAAATAATTAAAAGGAGAAAGAATGAAGCTTAAAATTGCAATACCTTCAAAAGGACGAATCAGCGATCCTGCAATAGCTATTCTGGAAAAAGCAGGATTAGGGCTTAAAGATGTTGGAAATAGAAAATTATTTTCAAACACTCACAATAAAGATATCAGTGTAATGTTTGCTCGTGCAGCTGATATTCCAGAATTTGTAGCTGATGGAATTGTAGATATGGGAATAACTGGATTAGATCTTATATATGAAAATGAATCTAATGTAGAAATTCTTGAAGATTTAAAATTTGGACAAACTAGTTTAGTTTTAGCTGCTCCTGAAGACTCTGATATTAACTCTCTAGATGATGTTAAATCTGGTGTTATAGTAGCTACTGAATTTCCTCATCTAACTGATAGCTATCTTAAACGTAATGGTATTGATGCTAAAATTGTCGAGCTAACTGGTTCTACTGAAATTGCTCCTTTTATTGGAGTAGCTGATATCATAGCTGATTTAACTAGTACTGGAACTACTTTAAAAATGAATCATCTGAAAATTATTGATAATATTTTAGATAGTTCTATTAAACTCATAGCTAATAAAGAAGCCTTTGAAAAAGAAGATGGAAATAAATTTTTAATCGAAACTATAGCTACCAGTATAAAAGGAGTTATTGAAGCTGAAAGAAAAAAGCTATTAATGATGAATGTTTCTAAAAAGGATTTAGCTAATGTTCAGAATTTAATGCCTGCAATGACTGGCCCAACTGTTTCTGAAGTACTATCTGGTAAAAATGATACTGTAGCTATTCAAGCTGTTGTTGATGAAGAAGAAGTTTTTGAATTAGTTAATAAACTTAAAAATGCAGGTGCTAAGGATATATTAGTAGTGCCTATAGAAAGAATTATTTAGAATTATTTAGAAGTGATAATTTGAAGTTTTTAAGATTCTTTGTTGATGATAATATTATAAAAACTGGTTATTTTGATGGAGAAAAAGTCATAGAATTAGCTGATTCAATAGAAAATGTATTAAATAACTGGGAAAATAAGGAGTATATTGAAGATAAGATGGTAGCTAGCTATTCTCTAGAAGATATAGGTTTTGCTCCAGTTTCTAAACCAAGTAAGATTGTATGTATTGGTTTAAATTATAAAGATCATGCTGAAGAATTAGCTATGGAACTTCCTGAAGAGCCAAAAATATTTTTAAAACCACCTAGTTCTGTAATTGCCTGTGAGGACGATATTTTTTTTCCAGCTATGTCTAATGAAATGGATTATGAAGCAGAATTAGCTATTGTTATTTCAAAAACAGCTAAAGATGTTAGTATTTCTGATGCTCCAGAATATATTGGTGGATATACAATAATGAATGATGTCACAGCTCGAGACCTTCAAAGAAAAGATGAACAATGGACAAGAGCTAAAAGTTTCGACACATTTGCACCTATTGGTCCTTTTATTGAAACTGAGATGGACCCAAATAATCAAAATATTTCATTAACTCTTAATGGAGAAATAAAACAAAATTCCAATACTAAAAATATGGTATTTTCACCTAATAAGCTTGTTGAATTTATTTCAAATATTATGACTTTAAATCCAGGAGATATTATAGCTACTGGAACCCCTTCTGGTGTTGGACAAATGAAAAAAGGAGATATCGTTGAAATAGCTATTGAAAGTATTGGTGTTTTGAGAAATAGGGTTATTTGATTTTAATTAGCTTTATTTTTATTTTTATAATTTTTTTATATATTTATTTTATTTTTTACATATTTTTTATTATATTTTAGATATTTTTCATTTTCTTTTCAATATTTTTCATTTTCTATAATAACAAATGTTTATATATTGGAATATCAGATTATAAGTATAGGAAAAAATATATTACAAAGATTTGGATCTTTTGTTTTTATTAGATATTAAATTCATTTAGTAATACATTTTTAGATTTTATAAAAGAATCTGTATAATAAAAAAGTTTATTTATAAAGAGCTCCCTTTGTCAAAAAAAATAAATTTGGTTTGTTTTTTAGATCATCCTAATAATAACTTTTTTATCAGGATATAAAAAGTAATAAAATGTTAATTGATATTATAGGATGAATTAAATTTATTAGATAAGAGGTGATTAAGGGATGAAATTGAAAAAATATATTTTCATATCATTATTGATATTTTTCATATTAATAGCTGTAACTAGTTCAGTTGATACTATCTCAGCTACTAAATATAAAAAAATAGATCAAGGCAAAATAAATGGATATAATGGGGTTTTAGTTAAATATGTTACTTATCATAATGGTAAAACTGTAAAAATGTTCAATAAAGTGTATATTAAAAATAAAAATAAATATAAACAGCTATCGACTATGAATATTTATTTAACTAAAATCACCAAGACAAAATTAAAAATAAGAATAGTTTCTAGTTCAAAGGGAGTTCCTGATTTTAAACATACTTTTTATGAAAAAACACGGTTAAGTGCTAAATCATTTTATAAAAAAAATATCAGTCCTAATTTCAACTATGGGTCTTCTTTTGGCTTTGGCTTTGGGGGTAGCTCTGCAAAAAAGACTAGTTAAAAGAATAATATCTGGTTGTGATTTTTATGTATTGCAAAAAATAATTTTATTTAATAATTGTTGTTGAAATGAATAAAAAAGATTCAAAAAGAAATTTTAAGTTTTTATAGGTGGGTATAAATGAAAGTTAGTTTAATTTTTGGTTATATTGGAGTTTTTTTAGGTTTTTTATTTGGATTTCTTCATATTTGTACTGCTTTCTTTTTTATGAATCCTATAGTGATTTTTGGTCTTTTAGGTTTTATTGTATTTCCTACAATTGGATTAATAGCTATAAAATTAGATTCAAAAGATACAAACATGGTTTCTGCCATGTTTTTGATTTCTAGTCTTGGATTAATTTTCACTGGATTCCATTATGGAATTATTATTGCTGTTTTCTTTTTAATTTCTGCTTTATTAGAATTTATAGAGAAAAATAAAGTATCATTTGCTAATACAAATCAAAGAAATAAATGGATTATTATCCAGTTTATTTTTATTTTATTAATACCTTTGCTCTATTATATACAATCATTATTTTTCATTTCTTAAAATGTTTTATAAAATGTGTTAACTTTAAATATAGGTAATATTCCTTTGTAATCTATTTGCGAGATTTTATTATGTATTGGCTTTTATCAGATGAAAATATAAAAAAAGTTTTAGAACTGTATTATGTCGTGATTATTTTTTATGGCCTATTTTGGGCCATAACAGTAACTTTGTATATTGATACTGGTTATTTAAAAGATTTTTTAGAAGTGACATTCATTTGTTTTTTTGGATTTTATATGTACTCAATATTGGCTATCTATTTACTTTATTCACGGAGAACAAAGATTATATTATATATTTCGTTAGTTTTAATATTCATGTCACTAATTTTGTTTATTGTTGCTGTTTTAAATAATATGGGCTTTTTACCATTTATATTATGTATTGGATTGAGTGTTATAATTTTATTAGATAAATTAGGGTATTTAGAGTTTTTAAAAAATAAATTTACTTAAATTTAAATATATAAAGAAATGGAGGGTATTTTCATGATAAAGATTTTGAGGTTTTTATTGAAGGAGGTTTTAAAATGAAGATTAATAGAATTTTATTAATGATAGGCATTGTTGCAATTGCATTTATTTTTGTAATGAATGTTAGCTTTGCAGCTAGTAGTGAGAAATTAGAAGCATATAAAGGTTCTTTTTATTCTAATACAGAAAAAAAGGTTTCAAATGTTGAACAGGTTTTTGCATTTAATTATAATAATTCTAAAGAATATTATAAAATTAGTATTAAAAAAAATTATCAAAATAAGTATAAAATTAAATCAGTAAATGCAACATATTCTGTTTTTGATAATAAAACTTATAAAGCTAAATATTTCTATAAGAATTACAATGGTAAAAATAAGAATTTTTTGAAAATAAAATCTTTAAATAATGATACTGTTAATCTTGAAAAATTAGTTATTAATTATTACACTAAAGGAAAAATTAAACATGAAAGTTTCAAACCATATTATATTAGTAATTTTATAGAAACTACCTATTTATCTGCAAAAAAAGCTAATGCAAAATTAGTACAGAAACTCAATTTTAAAATTAGAAAACATACTAATTTTCCAAAAATAGAATACCAAAATATTAAAATCATAACTAAAAATAAAAAATATAAAATTAAAGCAGTGAAATTTGGCTTAGTGGATGTTAAAGATAATAAAATGTCTTATAAAACTTTTAAAGGATATGGAAAAAATAGTTTCAAAACTAAATTATATACTAATCAAGTTATTGCAGCTATTAAAGTGTATTATTATTAATTTTCATTTTTTCTTTTCTTTTATTTTTATAAAATTTTTGATATATCTGATTTAAATAATGCTATAATATTTGATTTAAAATAAAAAATAGGGCATTTTTTTAATATTATTATAATATTATTATAATTTAGAACTAGTATTTGGACAAGATATCCATGAATAAAAAGATTTTAATAATAGCCGTAGTTTTGGTTTTAATATCAGTTTTAACTATTTTTTCACAGGTTAATAATGATATTATGGAAATTGATGTTTGGCATGGTCATTCACAATATATTAATCTAGGCAATGATGTTATGGTCGATATTGGTGGAAATTTTGATGTAGTTGATTATAATATTGATAATAAATCTAATGGAATATCTTTAAAAAACAATTATTCTACTGTTTATATACAATATTTTTCTATAAATGATTTTAAACTAAAAAAGAATAATCTAACCACTAATAATAATTTGAATGTTGAAAACAATAAAAATTTAGTTTTTAAAAACGAATCTAAAGATAATATAGCTAATATAACTGTTTATTCTAAAACATTTGAAAATGAAGATAAGATTATTCAGTTATGGAGTTTTAAAAAAGATAATTTTTCATATTTAATTACTGCAAACATGTCTTCTGAAAATTATAATAATGAAAAGTATGGATTAATATTAGATGATACAATTAAAAAGATTGTTTCATCTTTAACTCAAATAGAAAATAGTTAAAATTTTGACAATTAATTAATTTTTGGATAAAATGCTTTGAATAAACAGCATGATTTAATTTTTTTCCATTATCAAAGTTTTCACCCATTATAAAGTTAGATTTTTTATTAAAAATTTTTAAAATTATAAATATATGCCAATATCTTAGATTTGAGGTTAAATATGAGAAACAAAAATGTGATTTTTATATTAATTTTTTTATTAGTAGGAATTGGATTGTTATTTTATTTTAATATTTTAGCAATTGATTATAATTATTCTGAGTACTCTGAGGAAACAGATTCTCTAAATTCACAATTTAAGAATGGTGAAAAAGTTGCTAATATTTCTAATTTTAAAAATATGACTGATGATGAGAAATATAAACAAATTACTAATTTATCTTTATCTATGGGTTATGATAATATAACGAAAGTAATTTCTGTAGATGGTTTTGAAGTTTGGATTATTCAAAATGAATCATCAAATCCTATTGATTCAATGGATATAATTGTTAATATAAGTAGTGGTGAAGTAGCTACTCATATTATTTAAATATATTTTTCATGGATAGTAATGTTTATTTCATATACTAAAATTGTTTTCTTATTAATAAATTCTTTTTATGTTATAATATTTATTTTTTATATTTAAATTACATTACTACTTATTTATTGTCGTTATATAGTAAAATTAAGCTCTCATATAAGCTAATATTTAAATATAAAGTTATACAATACCAGTCTATGAAAGAAAAATCATCAAAATTTAAAGATATAATTTTTCAAAATTATTTTGCTATGGATGATTTTTTATTTCTCAAGTATATGGGTGAAAAGGGAAATGAGCTACAACAAAAGAACTTTTTAAAAGCTTTAGGAATCGAAATAGAAGGAGAAATAACTACCACCAACACAAAAATGCCTCCTGATAAAACTAAAGGAAAAAGATCAGAATTAGACTCTAGAATAATAAGTGAATGTGGAAAAGATATCAATATCGAAATACAAAGACAAGAAACCAAAGACTTCCTAGAAAGATTAATAACATATATATGCAAAAGAGCAATAGAACCATTGGGCAAAGGAAAAAACTATAACTCAATAAAAAAAGTCATAACAATAGCTATATGCAAATATTCCTTCTTAAAATCACCAAAATACCATAATATCTTTGATATAAGGAATAGTAATATTTATATCTCTGAAAAACTAATAGATAAATTAGAAATCCATATCATTGAAATGGAGAAATTTAGAAAAGAAAACATCTATGAAGAACACCCAAGTCAAAATGGATTGATAATAAAAACAAAAAAAGATTTAAGAAACAATCCCAAACACCAATACTTGGCTTTTATCGATGATGAAACAACACATGAAGAAAGAAAGGAGATAGTAAAAATGGGGGATAAAGGATTAAAAGCTTCAATGGAATGTTTAGAAAACGCACTACAAAACGGTGCATTTGACAGATACTTCTATCAAAAATTAAATGAATTCCATCAAGAAAATGTGATGAATGAAAGAATAGAAAAAGGAAAACTAGAAGGAAAATTAGAAGGAAAACTTGAAGGAAGACTAGAGGGGAAAGAAGAAAAAAAATTGGAAATAGCTATTAACTTGAAAAACGAAGGCATTCCAATTGAAATAATAGCTAAAACAACAGAATTGTCTATTTCTGAAATTAAAAAACTTTAATTCTTTTTTTATATTCTTTTAAATTGCAAGTTTTAAGTATAACATTTTCGATCTTTTAGCTTTTTTAACAATTGTTTCACAAGGAAACATTTATATATTTATTTTTATATATCATAAATCAACTATTAAAAATTGTATTATTATGATAATTTTATTTTAATGTTCTTTAATAACTTTTAATGATATAATACTATAAATAAACAATTAATTAAACAATTATAGTTAATTTACAATTTTTATTATAAAACAGTGATATTTTATGGAGAATAAAGAAAATATAGAGGAGAATTCATCAGAAGCATCAGAAGATTTTTTAATGTGTGATTTAGTTACTATTATTTATAAATCATATAAAAACTATTTAATGTATAAACTGACTGATTTAGACATTACTCCTGGACAAATTCCATTTATTTTAGAATTGATGAGGTCTAAAAATGCTTCTCAGGATGATTTAGCTAATAAATTATTTGTTACTCGAGGAACAACAGCTAAAGCTCTTAGAAAACTGGATGATCAAGAAATAATTGAGAGAAAAACAGCTCTTAACAACAGAAGAAAATATAATGTTTTTTTAACAGATAAAGGAAAAGAAACTGCTTTAGAAATTGAAAAAATCGATAAATCATGGGAAGATATGATTTTATCTCGTTTGAAAGAATCTGAAAATTTTGAAAATAAAGAACAACTTATAAATAATTTAAAAAGTTTAGCTAAAAGCTCTTTAGAGATATTTGATCAAGAAAAAGAGAAATTTAAAGATTCGAATGGTCCTGGAGTTGATTTCTCTATGCATCCATTTGCAGGAAATATCTTTAAAGGTCACCATTTCAGAGGGCATGGACACCATCGAGATTTATTTAGAAATAAGGGATTTTTTCCCAAAGATCCTAGAAAAAAATAACAATTTAAGTTTTATTTTTAATATCCTTTAATTTTCTTTGGCTATTTTTAACAATTTTTAATAATTTCTAGTAATTTTTAGTAATCTTTAATATTTTTCATTATTTTTTTTATAATATTGATTTTATCCTTAAACAGTTTCAATATAAAACTGTTTCATCATACTACTGTTTCATAAGGAAACATTTATATAGTGAAACAGTTAATATATGAAACAGTTGAATGGAAATTTAATTTTAAATATTAAAGTCCATAATTTTCTCTTATATGTTAGTTTATTTTCATTCAACTAACTTCTAATATAGTTAAAAATAATAGGAGATTTAATAGAATGATGTTTGATGAAGAACTAAATAAAGATGAAATAGAAGATTTGTCTATAGCTAATTTCTTAGCTATTACAAATAAAGCATATAATCTATACTTAAACCAGGAAATTAAAGATTTAGATATTACTACAGAACAAATTCCATTTATAATTGAACTTGATAAAAAAGAAAATATATCTAAAAAAGAATTAGCTAAATATCTATTTTTAAATGATAGAAATACAGCTCGTGGGCTAATGGAATTATATCTATCTGGAATCATTGATAGAAAACCTTTAGATAAAGAAGTTTCACAAGAAAATAAAATAAATAATGATAATAATGAAGGAAATCATGATAAAAATAGTGAAAATAGCTTAAATAATGAGAATAATGGAATTCATGGGACTCATGGGACTCATGGGACTCATGGAGCTCATGAAAATAATGGAACTTATGAAAATAATGAAAATCACTGGTTTTATAGAGATCATGATTTTAAACAGGATTTAAAAATCTCATTAACTCCATATGGAAAAGAATTAGCTTCTAAAATTAAAGAAATTGATGCAAAATGGGAAGAAATAATATACAAAAATTTAGAAGATTCTAATAAAGATGAAATCATGAAAAGTGTGAAAGATTTAGCTATTAGTTCTCTTAAGACTAATAAAGATGCTAATATTTCTAGTTCTGAATTTAAACTTTCTCGAGCTAAACAAATGCTCGGTAAAATGTTAAATAGAATGTTTAGCTATAAATATGATAATTCTACCTCTAATTTTGATCATAGGTCTGGATTTAGAGATGAACATTTAAATAACCTTAGATCTGAATATATAGCTAATCATATGGAAGATTTTAGACCTAGATCTAGAAATTACTGTAGTGCTGATTTTAGATTCGGTTGTGATGATTATTCTAAAGATGACTTTAGACATGCTCATAGATTTGGTCATAGACATCATTTCCGATGTAATGAAATGCAAGAGTGTAGATTTGATGATATTGGTAGATGTGATATGAATAGAAGAGATCATGAAGATCTAAAAAGATTTAAAGAAAGAATTCCTAATGATAATGCTTTTAGATATATGGGATTTTTTAAAGCTAGAAGAGTTGGAAATAAATGGCCATTTTTTAGATAAATTTTTATTTTTTTATTTATTATTAAATTTGAATAATTTTTCTAATAAATAAAACTAAATATCAGATAATTTTAAAATTAAAGTTTAAATATATTTTAATTTTAAAAATAAACTAAATAATAATCTAAATAATAAGCTAAATATTAATTTAAATAATAAAACAATAGAAAATAATAGAAAATAATAAAGAATAAATTAATTAAAAGTAAATAAAATAAATAAATTAATAAAATAAATAAAAAATAAATAAACTAAATTAAATAAAATTTAAACAATTATAGAACTAATCTGTCAACTTTAGCTATTAATTGTTTAATATAATTTAAAGTAGTTGTCATAGGCTCAAAATTAGGTGAACCGGTTTCATAGACTAATGTTTTGATTCCTGATCTTACTATAGGTTCTGTACAATATGGCGGACTTGTTTGAGATTGTGGGTAGTAGTAAGAAAGTCCTGGGATTTGACTTTTGAGTTTATACGCGATTGTTTTTGAAGACCCCTTATCTAATGGAGCGAATATAAAATTTGATTTTTCATAACCTCCGCCTTCACTTTTATCTCTGTTAGAATGGATATCAATAACTAAGTTATATTTGTTTAGTTTAATATTAGGAACAATATATTTTTGAGCTATTAATTGCCCATTCATTCTTCCAGAATTGTATTTATCAGCATCTTTGGTAACAGTTATTTTATAAATGTAATACAAGTATTTTAAGTTTTTACTAGTGGTCAATGTTTTATATAATGCAGTATGAGCATTACTTTCTAGAGGATGCATTCCTATGATATAAGCTATTTTGATTTTAGAACTAGTATTTCCATATGGTCCTAAAAGTTGTACATAACCAAGATTACCACTTCCTAATAGTTGGACATTAGGTTTATCCCTATTATAGCTAGGTAAATATTTATTAATTGGATTAGCTGCCTTGACATTAAATGAAACATAATATGGAAGCTTTTTACTTGCTCCAGCTAATGCTTTAGCAAACAAATAAACATTACTTTGATATTGTAATTTACTTCCACCAGCTGTTACTAAATAGTTAGGAACCTTTTTATAAGTATTCATATATTTTATAATTTTATCTGCATAAATAGAATAGTAATAAGAATAAATTTTTCCCTTGACCCAAGTTCCTGAAGCCTTACTAGGATTTTTAATATTATATTTAACAACTATAGCCGAATTAATCTTCTTATTTTTATTACTAATGGTTTTAGACATTAAATAATAAAATTCTGGAATTGAAAATTTATATCCTGCAACTGTTACATAGTTAGGCAGTTTTTTATTTTTAGTAGCATAACTTTGTAATGATTTAGCTGCTTTTATAACATTAGTTTGAGAAACTTTAGTTGGTTTTTTAGGAATATTAACAGATGTATTTGAATTATCAGTATTAGAAGTTTCATTTGTAACTGTTTGATTTCCAGGATCTGGAACATCTTCTGCACACACCATACTTATTGACACAAATAATGTCGATAAAACGATTAAAAGAACTAAAATTCCTTTATATTTATTTTTTTCCATTGATATTTCGCCTCTCCCAAATCAATCTTAAATGGTTTATAATTATAGTATAATATTATATATAAATAAGCTAAATTTAATATAAGATTATATAACTATTTAATTTATTATAATACTTAATTAATTATAAGATTTAATATTATTATAAGATTATTATAAAGTTTATAAGATTATTATAAAATCATTAATTTAATAGTAAATTATTATAAAGCAAACTTATTTTACAAATTTATATATAAATTTTTAATTTAAAATTAGCATTGTTTATTAATAATATAATTATTAAATTGTATATATTGATATTATTTTAATATAGTTTAAACTTGTACATATATAAATTTTTGTTTTATTGTTTAAAAATAATTTTAAAATAAAAAAAATAATTGAAAAATATTTTTTAAAATTTTAATTAGAATCAAATTTAATTTTTAAATTGTATATTTCTCATTTTTAACTTTTTATTTTTTAATTTTTTTATTATTAAAGAAGTATAGCATCTTTTTCCACTTGTTCAGGAGTTTTTCCTTCATAAAGTATTTCAGCTACTTCTTCTAATTTATCTATGCCTTTAACTTCTTCTTTAAATAATGGTATTTCAGCTATTGTTTGATGTGAAAATTTTTGTCTGATTAATGCCATTCTTTTTTGCTGTAATTTATATCTAGATTGGCAAAAATCACAGTTTTCAATATCTGGCATCATTTGATTAACAATAACTCCATCTACAGTCATATGATTTTTAGCTAAAGCATCCATAGCTCTATCTGACTCATGAATAGACATTTCTTCAGGAATAACAACCATCTTGAAGGTAGTTCTCTCTGGGTTTGACATAATCTCTTTAGCTTCGCTTATTTTTCGTTTTGTTTCTTCAAGTTCAGCTGTAGATTGTGGGTCATCATCATCTCCCATAAATGGAATTAAATTTTTAAAGCTACTAGCTAAACTTCCAAGTCTAGTTCTAACTTTTATCATTTTTCCTACCCATGAATCCATTAAGTCTGGAAATGAAAGGAACCTAAGTGTATGGCCTGTTGGAGCAGTATCAAATACCACAACATCATATTCATTGGTAGTCATAACTTGAAGAAAAACTTCAAAAGCAGCTGCTTCATCAGCACCAGGAGCTGAAGATGCAAGATCTAATTGATCTCCAAGCATATCCAACCCAAGAGCTTGTTCCCCAGTAGCTAAACTTTTTTTGCTTTCAAGTTCTGCTTGTTGTTGTTCCATAGCTATTTCGGGATCAATCTCAACAGCATATAGATTAGACATAATCAAGGTTGGGCTATGACTAACTGGTGCTTCAAGGGAGTCTGAAAGTGAGTGTGCAGGATCTGTAGATACAACTAATGTTTTTTTACCTTGTTTTGCCATCCATATAGCTGTAGCCGCAGATATTGATGTTTTTCCAACACCTCCTTTTCCCCCTACAAATACAAAAGTTGTTTCTCCTTTTTTAAATGTGAATAAGTCTTTAAATCCCATGATTTCTCTCCTTTATTTTAAATTTACCTTTATTTTACTGTTAATATCTATTAAAAATGATTTTTCTAAATTTTTTTACATTTTTGTCTCTAAATTTTTTATAAATTATTTATTGATTCTAATGTTTTTTATATTTTAGTGTTATTTTATGTTTTATTAATTTAGATTATGAATAAAAATAAATAGAATATAAACAAAAATATGAATGAGTATCCTTTACAATATATTTTACAATATATGTTTTATTATTATTCATTATATTATTCATTATATTATTAATTATTATTAATTATTTAAAGTAGATATTTATCATAGTTAATTGAGTGATTAAATGAAATTACCTGAAATTGATCCAAAAAAGACTAAAATAGAACTAATTAATTTTATAAAAGAAATGACAAATGAAACCAATGTTGATGGGGTAGTAATTGGTTTAAGCGGTGGAATTGATTCTACTGTTGTTGCATATCTTTTGAAAGAAGCTATTGGAAGTGAAAATATTTATTCTTATCATTTAGCTAGTTCGACCACTCCAAAAGAGGACACTGAACATGCTCGTTTAGTTGCTAAATTATTAAATCTTGATTATAAAGAAATAAATATTGATAAAATATCTGATGAATTTTTGACTTTAGCTAAGAATTTAAATAATACTTTAGCTAATAATGATTTTAAATCAAATAATAAAAATAAAGCTGCTGAAGGTAATCTTAAAGCAAGGATTAGAATGTCTCTTTTGTATTACTTTGCAAACCTTAAGAATTGTCTTGTAGCAGGAACTGGAAATAAAAGTGAGTTATTAATTGGTTATTTTACTAAATTTGGTGATGGGGCTTGTGATTTTGAACTAATTGGTGATATATACAAAACACAGCTAAGAAAACTTGCAAAATCTTGGGAAATTCCCGATGAAATCATAAATAAGCCACCAAGAGCAGGGCTTTGGAAAAATCAAACCGATGAAGATGAAATTGGTTTTAGCTATGAGATTTTAGATCAATTACTCTATCTGATTCATGATAAAAAATTAGAAAATGACGAAATCTTGAAAAAAACTAATAACACAGTATTAGAAATTAATAATATCCGAACTAAAATAGCTAATAATAAACACAAGCTATATTCTCCACCTAGTCCTTTTGAAAACAAGAAACTCTTTTAGAATGGATTATTTAACAATATTCAATAATATTTATTATTATTTAACAATATTTAATTTTATTTAATTTATTTAGAATTATTTAATAATATTTATTATTATTATTATTATTATTATTTGAAATTTTATCATTTAAAATTTTTAAATTTTTAAATTTTTAAACTTTTAAACTTTTAAATTTTTAAACTTTTTTAAATTTTAAATGTAAGTTGTATTATTTGAGGGATAAAATGATTGCATTGATTTATGTTACTACAAGTAATGAAGAAGAAGCTATGAATATTGGAGAAACTATTGTTAAAGAAAGATTAGCTGCTTGTTCAAATATAATCTCAGAAATGAAATCTATTTATTGGTGGGAAGGAAATCTTGAAAAAGATAATGAATCTATTCTGATTCTTAAAACCATTGAAGAAAATATTAATAAAATCATTTCTAGAATAAAAGAAATTCATTCTTATGAAAATCCATGTATTATTGCATTACCTATTTTAAATGCTTCTGATAGCTATTTAAAATGGCTAGAAAGAGAAATAGATCTTTAAATTACAATTTATATAAAATTAACAACTTTAAAATCTATGAAAATTATAGGATAATCAAATGATAAAATTATAATCTATGAAATTATTAAAAATTATAAAATTAAAGAATATAAATATAATAAATAATGAAAATAATAATATAATTGTATAGTATATTTTTATAATTAATATTTTTAATAATATTTTTAAATATTTTTATAAATATATTTTTTAATATATTTTTTATAATATATTTTTTATGAATAATTATTTTATAAATATTTATAAATAATTTATTCAAGAATAAATTTTATTCAATCAATTAATAATTATTTAATCAATTAAAAAATCAATAATCAAAGATTTTTAACATTATTTTTATAAAACTGGTGATTTAGTGAGTAGAGAAATTGAAAAGAAATGGCAACAGAAGTGGGAAAATGCAAAGCTATTTCAAGCAGATCATGATGAGCGAAAAAAGGTATTCTTAACAGTAGCTTATCCTTATCCAAGTGGGGCTATGCACATTGGACATGGAAGAACCTATACAGTTCCTGATGTTTATGCTAGATTTAAAAGAATGCAAGGATATAATGTTCTCTTTCCGATGGGTTGGCATGTAACTGGGGCTCCTGTAATTGGTATAGCTAGTAGAATCAGAGATAAAGATCCTTGGACTTTAAAACTATATGAAAATGTTCATAAAGTTCCAAAAGATCAAATTTCAAAATTAGAAGACCCAGAATACATTGTAAAATATTTCAGTACTGAATATCATAATGTAATGTCTGATATGGGTTATTCAATTGATTGGAGAAGAGAATTTAGAACTACTGACCCTACTTACAAGAAATTTATCCAATGGCAGATAAGAAAATTAAAAGATATGGATTTAGTTAGAAAAGGAAATCACCCTGTTAAATACTGTCCACAATGTAATAATCCTGTAGGGGATCATGACCTTTTAGAAGGAGAAGGAGTAGCTGTAAATGAATTAACACTTCTTAAATTTAAAATTGATGGTTTTGATATAGGGAATGGGTCTGAAGAAGATAGATCTGAAGAAGATGGAATTAGTTCAGATGAATCTAATGAAGAATCTAATGAAAATAGCTTATATTTAGTTCCAGCAACTTTTAGACCTGAAACTATTTTTGGTGCAACAAATCTCTGGTTAAATCCTGATGTTGAATATATTGAAGTAAAAAGTGATGCTGAAGGAGATAATAGTACTAATGGAGAAAGATGGATAATTAGTAAAGAGTCATATCATAATATTTCTAATCAGATAAAAGATTTAAAAATTATTGGTGATATTAATCCTAAATTGCTTATTGGAGCTAAAATAATAAATCCTGTAACAAAAGATTTACATCCAATATTCCCTGCTAGTTTTGTAGATCCTGAATATGGAAGTGGTTCTGTATTTTCAGTTCCAGGCCATGCTCCAGCTGATTATATTGCACTTCAAGATTTAAAAAATAATAAAGAATTAATTGAAAAGTATAATTTGGAGGATTTAGTAAATAGTATTGAACCTTTGAATGTTGTCACTCTCAAAAAATACAGTGAAATTCCTGCTCGTGATGTTATTGAAAGATTGGAAGTAGAAAGTCAAGAAGATCCTAAACTTGAAGAAGCAACTAATGAATTATATAAGGTGGAACATTCTAAAGGAATCATTAGTGATCATATTCCAATATATGCGGGTGAAAGAGTAGCTATTGCAAGAGAAAATATTAAAAGCGACATGATTGATAAAAATCAAGCTACAATAATGTATGATTTCGCTGAACATCCAGTTATTTGTCGATGTGGAACAAAATGTGTAGTTAAGATAATGGATAATCAATGGTTCCTCAAATATTCTGATGAAGATTGGAAAGAAAAGACAAGATATTTACTTAGAAATGAAACTATAATTCCTAGTGAAGTTAGATCTAATCTTGAATATTATATTGGATGGTTAGAAGATTGGGCATGTTCACGTCGTATTGGACTTGGAACACATCTTCCATGGGATAAACAATGGTTAATAGAACCATTAACTGATTCTACAATTTATATGTCTTATTATACAATAGCTAAATACTTAAAAGACATGAATCCAGAAGATATAAATGATGCTTTTTTTGAAAAAATCTTTTTTGATAAAGATAATAAAGATGAAAAATTAAAAGTGGATCAAGCTACAATCAATGAGATTCAAAACGAATTTAGCTATTGGTATCCTCTTGATTGGAGACTTTCAGCTAAAGATTTAGTTGGAAATCATTTAAGTTTCCACATGTTCCATCATGCAGTTATTTTCCCTCCTGAAAACTGGCCACAAGGAATGGTTGTATTTGGAATGGGTTTACTTGAAGGTAATAAAATGTCTTCTTCAAAAGGTAATGTAATTCTTTTAAGTGATGCAATTGAAGAATATGGTGCTGATGTAGTAAGACTCTTTTTAATGTCTTCAGCTGAGCCATGGCAAGATTTTGATTGGAGAGAAAAAGAAGTTATTGGAACAAAAAGACGTTTAGATTGGTTCTTTGAATTTGCTGAAAAAATAGAAAAAATAAAAGGTTCTCCTCTTGATTTAAGTAACATCAAACGTATTGATTTAACAAGAAAAATTGATCTTTGGATGATGAATCAGCTCTATATTAGAATCAATGATGCAACAAAAGCATTAGAAGGTTTCCAAACAAGAAAAGCTCTTCAAGATTCTCTTTTCCTTCTTAAAAAAGACGTTGATCATTATATGTATCGTACAAAACATTTAATTGAAGGAAATGGGGATAAAAATAGGGATAAAGGTAAAAATAAAGATGGAAATGGAGATAATGAGGTTGATGAAGCTTTAATTTTCGTTTTATCTTCAATACTTGAATCTTGGATTAGAATTCTTGCTCCATTTACACCTCATAGTAGTGAAGAACTTTGGAGTAAGTATGGTGGAGAAGGATTTGTATCAGAAGCAGAATGGCCAATAAAATACCAATATTTCCCAATGAAATGTACTCCTACATTAAACCTACAAACAGATAGCTGTCTCCCAAGTGAAATTATTGAAAAATCAGAAGAAATGGTTCAAAATATTGTTAAAGATATAAATGAAATAAAAAAGATTGTTGAAGTTGAACCAGAGAAAATCCATGTTTATTTAGCTCCTAATTGGAAATGGGAACTTTATCGAATAGCTGCTGATGTTGGAAAACCAGATATTGGTCAAATTATGGGAAGATCTATCGGTGAAAATATTCATGAAAATAAAAAGGAAATAGCTGAATTTGCTAAAAAAATCAGTCGTGAAATGACAAAAACAAAGTATGTTGGAAAGATTGATGAATATGACGTACTTTCAGATGCTTTAGACTTTATATCCGAAGAAACTAATGCTAAGATCGTTATTCACCAAGATGATAGCTATGATCCTCAAAATAAGGCAAGAAATGCAATGCCTTATAAACCAGCTATATTCATGGAATAGTGACTATATAGTCACTCTTTTTTTATTTAAATAATTTAAAATTCTTTTAATTTTTTATTATTTTCATTTATTTTAGCATTTCATTATTTTTATTAATTTTATTGTTTTTTATTATTTTTAATATATTTTTTAATATATTTTTAATACTTATAATACTTATAATACTTCTAAATTTTAATATTTATCAAAATAAATAATCATTACACACATATAGCTAAATTCACTATTTATAACTTCTTTTAAACTTGTTGTAACAATTTTTTCTTCTGGATAACTTAGTCTTTCACAAATTGTTACTTTTCTATTTTCATCAACTCCATTATCCAGTAAAAACCTTGCCATATCTTTAACACTTTTTGAAGGTAAAGCTATTGTAGGTTGACCATTATTAATAACTGTTAAAATATCTTCTATATTTTCTCTACCATGAAATGTCATTATATTTGCTTCATCCCAGGATATTCTGTTTTTAGCTGCAGCTAATTGAAGAGAACTTACTGCTGGAATCACTTCGATATTCTCTTCATTAAATTCTTTTTCTTTAGCTATTTTTAAAATTGTTTTTAAAACCCCTGAAAAACCAGGATCGCCTGTTGAAAGTACACAAACTTCTTTTCCATCAATAGCTAAATCTACTGCAAGTTCTAATTTTTCTTGAAGGTCTTTAACATTTAAACCAATAGTTTTTCCAACATCATCAAAGATATCAATTGCTCTCCAACTTCCAATAGTAACATCTGCATTTTTAACAGTATTTATAGCTTTTTGAGTAAGATAATCTTTGGAACCTGGACCGATTCCTACAATAAACAGATTTGGCATAGTGTATTCCTATTTTAAATAATAATTATTTTTTTACTTCCTTCTTTTAACATATATGTTGAAGTAACACAATTATAAATTTTTACAATTATACATGTTGAAGTAACATAAATTTTTTATAATTTCTTATATTTTTTATATTTTTTTATAATTTTTTTATTATAACTTCTTTGAATTTTCTTTAATAATTTTATGAATAGCTTCAGCACCAATAATATCATTTTCTCCTATTTTCCAATTATTTGGATACATGATGAATGGTCTATTTTGTGTTCCTCCAAGTCCTCCATGACTTCCAATTAACTCTTCAAATGCAGCTACTTCATCTTTATCATTATCATAAAAGCTATTTACCAAAATATCTGGCGTATATTTGAAATTGTTTGTTCTAAGGAGATGTTTAGTCGCATTAGGTCCAAAATCAGACAAAGGATTCTTTCCTTCGAATGTATCTTTTTCTAAATAATATACTCCTTCTTTTCCAATTGCAAGAGCTCCATGTTCTTTGGAATCAACTAAAATAAATCCAATTCCTTCATGTTGAACAAGACCTGGAATTAACTCTGGAAACAATGTTCTTATTGATTCATAGTCAAGTCTATCTTTCCATTGTGTCAAGTAAATAAGTCCAAGATTTCCAGATGCAAGAACAATAACTTCAGCATTATTTAAGTTGGTATTTATCTTTTCTTTTGTAATATTTTTAGGTATTTTATGCTTTTTAACATATTCTAATATATCATCTCTTTTTGAAATAATTTTTGTTGAAATTTCATCATATTTATCCTTTGCAATGCTAGTTTTGTCTTTAACTTTATCTTTTACATCTTTTATAGGTAGTGTAATAGCTTGTGAAAAATGGTCTTCATTTGAAGATAGTTCACTGTAAATTTTCATATCTTCTGGAAGCAAGTTGTGTACTAAATCTTTTAGACTAAGGTCATATCTCTGTTTAAATGTAGCTCCATTACTTTGTCCATGATCAGATTGAACAACAATATGGTATGGTTTTGTAGAATATCTATTTGCACCAGCTATTCTCCTTATTTGTTTATCTATTCCTTTAAGGGCCTGAAATGAGTCATTATCTCTAATTCCAGAGTGATGTGCTATTTCATCATAACCTAAATATGTGGAATATACTATATCAGTTTCTCCTTTGATCATATCTCCTACTATGGTTTGTGTGGTTATTTCCCTCATATAAACATTTGCACAAGATCTTATAAAAAAATATATGAAATTTTTCCTAATACGTGGTTTTATATCTTTGATTTTATGATTTATTTGAGATGCCATCTCTCTCAAGATATCTGCTCCACAAAGTAAAACAATACGTCCAAAATTTGATGGATTTGAATAAACATAATACCATGTTTTATTATAAAACTTTTTTATATCGTACATTTTACTATAAGTAAACAATACATTGTCAGTATCACCAGAAAAAAGATTAGAACGACTAGATCCATTTTTATTGAGAAGTCCGTTTCCATCGGACACTCTTTTTTCTATTTTAGGAGCATCAAGAAGACCAGTTGAAACCATGATTTTGTTGTTGTTTTCTTTTTCTACCCATCTAAAAGCTACAATATTCTCATTATTTCCATGTAAAATTCCAGCTTGACTAGATCCTGTTTGACTTGAAAGATCTGTTTCCCATTCTTTTATTTTATGGGTTGTATCTTTCCAACTAGCTAATGTTGGCATATATCCTTTTTCAATTGCTTCTTCTAAAATATCTTTAGCTAAACCATCAATCTCTATTATTATTAATCCAAAGTGTTCATCTTCTGTTTTTATAGGATATTCTAAATTTTTATCAGTGTATTCTAAATCTTCTTTATTATTATTATTATTATTATTATTATTTTTGTCATTAATTTCATTATTTTCATTTTTATTCTGATCAATACGAGATCTGATATTATTTATGTAATCATCAGTTATTACAATACTTCCATCCATTGCTCTTTTGTTTTTTCTTCTTATAATGAAGTTATAATAGGATTCTTCATCATTTATTAAAATTGTTTTTAATATTGTATGTATAGCAGCTATACCTAATGGAACAAGTATTAAAGCATAACCCGAAATACTCAAACTAGGTATAAATAAGCTTATTGCCCATATTATTCCTGCATTTAAAAGTAGGGAACCTATTCCAATTGTATATACAAAAAATGGAAGTAAAAGCCTAGCTATAATTGGCCAAAAAACAGCATTAATAATTTCTAAAATAACTATAACAAGAGCTGCTGTAGCTAAATTGTCTATTGTCAACCCAATTGAAAGATTAGCTAAAAAATAAAATACTAAAATTTCACCTATCCAAACTATTCCAGTGGTCAGTAAAAATTTTACTGTAGTTAATATATTCTTGAGGTAGATGTTCATACATATAATATTATGAACTTTCGAATTTAAATAAGTTTTTTAAATTAATTAAATTATTTTTCTCAATCAGTTTTAAAATTTTTTATTTTTAATTTAAGCAAAAATTTTTTATATTAGTTTTAACTTATCTATATTATTATATTATATTTTTTATTAAATGATTTTAATCAACTTTCTATAATAATTGTAATTTATTGGAACTTAGATATTTAACATATTATTAATTTTTAAATTATATTTTAATTTGTGCTGTTCATTTTTTATCCATTAATTCACATAATATATTCGTTTCAATGAATTTATTGAATTATTATAGTAGAATTATTATAATGGCTTTATTATAATGGTTTTCTTAATAGTGGATTTATTATAATAGTGAATCCTTACTAGAACTTTTTAAAATTTTTTAAAACTTTCTAGAACATAGTTGGCAATATTATCAATTTGAAATTTATTTTTAAATTAAAAGGTGATAGAAATGAAAATAGCAAATGGAATAGAAATGTTAGAGATATCTATGAAATTAATAGGACAAGAGAGCACAATTTGTCCAACTCTCCTATGGGATGAGGATACAGCTATTTTAGTTGATGCAGGGATAATAGGAAGTTTATCTGAAATTAAAAAAGTAATGGGAGATGCAGGCGTACCATTTGAAAAATTAAATAAAATTATAGTCACTCATCAAGATGTTGATCATATTGGGGGTATTAAAGCTATTATTGAGGAATTACCTGAAGTTAAAGTCTTTGCACATAAAGAGGATAAACCTTATATAATGGGTGAAAAAAAATTGATAAAAATGAATTCTGCTTTTATGGAACGTATTAATGATTTACCTGAAGAACAAAAGAAAAAAGTATTATATGCATTTGAAAATTCTCATGTACGTGTTGATGAAACTTTAGCTGATGGTGAAGAATTGTCAGATTGTGGAGGAATTGTAGTAATTCACACACCTCATCATACACCAGGTCATATATGTTTATATCATAAACCAAGCAAAACTCTAATACTAGGGGATGAAATAAGAGTCAGGAATGGGGAATTTATTGGATCTGAAAATCAGCCTTTAAATGAAAAAAACATGAAAAAAGCCGTAAATTCTATTAAAAAATTCGAAAAATATGATATTGAGAATATTATAGCTTATCATGGTGGATTGTTCAATGAAAAATCCAACTAAAACATAAGGAATTGTAATTTAAATGTTTGATTTTAATTTAATTTTTATTCCCCTTTTCGGATTTTTAGTTGGATTTTTAGTGTCTACTTTAGGTGGAGGAGGAGGTGGATTTTATGTACCAATTTTAACACTTGTTTTTGGTGTTCCTCCACATATAGCTGTTGCTACATCTTTAGCATCAGTTTTGCCTACAACAGCTGCAGGTGCATTTAGCCATTATCGTGAAGGTAATGTAAATATTCGTTTAGGTTTAATCTTGGGAATTGGGGGTATATTTGGTACATTAATAGGAACATACATTGCAAATCTAATCCCTTCACTTCTTCTTGAAAAAATTTTAGGTATTTTTGTATTGATAATGTTAATTCCAATGCTTAAAAGTTTTATACAAAGATATAAAGAACAAAAAGAAAGAGAAAAAGAAAGAGAAAAAGAAAAATCAAATGAAAATATAGAGGATATGGAGAATACATATAATATAGAGAATACAGAAAAAATTGTAGAAATAAATGGATTCAAAAAAGTTATTGCTTCTTTTTTTGGATTTGCAGGTGGAATATTAGCTGGAATTTTTGGAATAAGTGGAACACCACCTGTTACTGCAGGACTTTATAGTTTAGGTTTACCTGCTATAATGGTTGTAGGTACAACTATATTTGTGCTTATATTCAATTCTTTAGCTGGTATTGGAGGTTATTTTGTACTAGGAAAATTAGATATACCTTTAATACTCCTTCTTTCTAGTGGATCAATTATAGGTGCATTTTTAGGACCTAAATCTCTTAAAAAAATTGATCCGAAGATTATTGAGAAAGTATATGGTCCTATACTTATATCTATAAGTCTTGTTATGGGATTAGGATTGTTACTTGCATAACTTAATTAAAAATTATAATAAATTGTTTACTATTATTTACCATTAAATCCACTATATTTTTTATTAAAATTTAGATAATTTTTAGATCAAATTAAATATAAATGATATGTTATGATTATAGATAATTTATTAAAGATAGATGTAGATATTTATATAATAATTATAATTTTTAAAAAATATTTTTAAAATATTATATAAAGTATATTAAAAACATTATTAAGAGCATTTTTAAAAAATATTATAATAAAATATACAATAATCAGAATAATGTTAAATAAATTTACTAAAAATATATAAAAATATATAAAAAAATCATATAAAAAAAATTATATAAAAAATTTTTATATAATTTAAATAATAATTTTAAGATTAAATTAAATTTTAACAAAGTTTATTAAATTTTATTAGATTTTATCAAATTTTATTATATTCAATTAAATCAGTGATAATATGCTTCAAATCGCAGTTACAGGAAAACCAAATGTAGGAAAATCTTCATTCTTTAATTCAGCTACAACTTCTACTGTAGAAATGGCCGATTACCCTTTCACAACAATAGATGCTAATAAAGCTATTGCAAATGTCGTAAAACCATGTCCTTGTGTTGACTTAGAACTCACATGCAATCCAAGAAATTCTGAATGTATAGATGGAAAAAGATATATTCATGTGGAATTAATTGATGTAGCTGGACTTGTTCCAGGAGCTCATGAAGGTCGAGGCCTTGGAAATAAGTTTTTGGATGATTTAAGACAAGCTAAAGTTTTTATTCATGTTATTGATGCTTCAGGTTCTACTGATGAGGAAGGTCGTCCAGTTGATCCTGGTACTCATGATCCTTTGGAAGATATTGAGTTTCTTGAATATGAGATTGTAATGTGGATGTATGGAATTTTAAGCAAAAATTGGAGTAGGCTCATTAGGAAAATAGAAGCTGAAAAATTAGATGTAGCTAAAGTTATATATGAACAAATGTCTGGGACTGGTGTAACTCTTGAAGATGTGATTGAAGCAAAAAGAGGAGCAAATCCAGATTATCAAAAATGGGAAAAAGAAGATTTAATTGAACTAGTTACAAATCTTAGAAGAATAGCTAAGCCAATGTTGATTGTAGCTAATAAAGCTGATCTTCCAACTTCTGAAGAGAATATAAAAAGAATTAAAGAAAAATATCCAGATGTTATTCCAGCTTCAGCTGACAGTGAACTTGCATTGGTTAATGCAGCTAAAGCAGGTCTTATTAATTATAACTCAGGAGATTCTGATTTTGAGATAGTTGATGAGGAAAAATTGAATAAAAATCAACTCAATGCTTTGAATTACATTAAAGAAAATGTACTTATGAAATATGGTAGTACTGGTGTTCAAAAAGCTTTAAATACAGCAGTATTTGAATTACTTAATATGATTGTTGTCTATCCTGTTGAAGACGAGCATAAATTCACAGATAATAATGGTAATGTTCTTCCAGATCCAATTCTCATTAGATTAGGATCTAATCCAAGAAATCTTGCTTATGTTGTACATACAGATATTGGTGACAAATTTATGCATGCTATTAATGCAAGAAAAAATATGCGTGTAGCTAGTGATTATGAACTATGTGATGGAGATATTATCAGTATTATTACTAGCTAAACACTTTTAATTTCTTTATTTATTAATTTATAATCATTTTTATATGTTTTACTTTTATATTTTTTATTTTTATTTTTATTAATTTTATTTTTTAGTTTTATCTAATTTTATATTATGAATATTTTATTTTTTTAATTTTATTTAAGTTGTTTCATTATTTTTTAGCCCATAAAACACCAAAACTATATGCTTTGTAAATACAGTCAACATGGGAAAATCCAGCATCTTCTAGCCATTTTAATTGTGTACTTGCTGGAACTTTCATATCAAGGTGCATTCTTTCAAAAGCTTTTTTTTCACTTTCGTTATCAAGTCCTGCTTTTTTAGTCATTTCTTTTTCATTTTCTTGATACATTTTATCAAGATATTTTGTTTCACCAGCTATCATTTCTGCATTTACAAATATTCCTTCTGGTTTTATCCATTCACCTATTTTATGGTATAATTTTTCTTTTTCTGGATTTGATAAGTGATGAATAGCTAATGATGAGATAATTGCATCGTATTGCTTATCCTCTTCTACTTCAAATTTAGTGATATCTTCTAAGTAAAAATTAAGGTTAGTGTTTGTTTGAAAACGTTCTTTAGCCACATCTAACATATTTTCAGAAATGTCTACAAGATCCATTTCTGCATTCGGATACTTTTTAAGAAACATTTCTGTAAATAATCCAGTACCAGTTCCTATTTCAAGAACATTTGGGATAGGGTCTTCAATTTTAACACTATTAATAGCTATTCCATAAAAATCATCAAAAACTGGGATTAATTTTTTTCTTTGAGAATCATATTTTTCAGCTATTTTATTAAACTGATTAGCTACATCTTTCATAAAATCACCTTTTTTGATAGTTATATATTATAATATGTTATTTAGTATTTATTATTGTATGTAATTATCTATTATCAGATATAAGTATTTGATATTTGTTATTATTATATTTATATCTATTTTATTATTTTTTAATTAGTTTTGATACTGAATATCATTAATAAACTAATTTAACCGAATGTTAATTGTGATAAAGTAAATGATATCAAGAATCCTATGGCCATTAAAAGACCAGTATATTCTCTTGTTTCAGAAAAAGCTTCTGGTAACATAGTATCGGCTATCATAGCTAGAATTGCACCAGCTGACATTGCTAATGCGCCGGATAATATGTGTTGATCAGTATGGGAGAATATGATATAACTTAACATTGCTGATGTAAATGCTAGTATTAAAACAGAAATCCAGAGACCCATTATATTTTTCCCATTCCATCCGCCTAATTTCATATAGGATGAAGCTGACATTCCTTCAAATGAGTTTGCAATAAAAATTGAAATTAACAGAGCTAAACTTATTGGTCCTCCTATAAAATATGTTAATCCAATAGCTATTGATTCTGGAATCCCATCTAATATTGCAGCTGCAAAAGCAGTTAATCCTTCAATTTGGTATTTATTAAGGTAGCCTTTGTATCTATTTTTGATAATTCTATATTTATGGATATTCTTATCATTACTATTAATTGTGTTATTATTGATATTAATGCCAATATTTTTACTATTATTTTCAGATATAATCTGTTTATTATCCTTAATATTACTTTTAGCCTGTTTTTTAGTGTTTAATCGATTTATAAATGTATCAATTATAGTAAATCCAACAACACCTGTAATAAATCCTATTGACAGGGTATAAATATTGCCATAATGATAAGATTCGAGAAGAAGTTCAAAACAAAGGGCGGATATTAATATTCCTGAACTAAAAGCAGTTACAATTGCTATATATTTTTTAGATATATTATATTTATATCCAACAAAACTACCAATTAGAAGTCCGATACTTCCAATACCTCCCCATAATCCTGCGAAAATATAATCAGGAATCATAATAAACACACATTTTTTAAATATCTATTATTTGATTTTTTTCAATTGAAAAAATAAAGACCTCATATGCTTCACTATTTTTAATTATAGTTTTGGATTCAGAATTATTTTTAAAACCAACTTTTTTAAGGACTTTTTGAGAAACTATATTTTCTAAAAATGGGGTTGCAAATATACAATCAATATCAAATGTTTCAAACCCATAATTAACCATTTTTTTGATAACAGATGTCATAATTCCTTTGTTCCAGTATTTTTCACCTAACCAATATCCTAATTCAGCTTGTTTATTGCATATATTTATTTTGGTATCTTGAATCTCAGTATTATGTTGTTTATTTTTTTCGTGTTTTTCTTTGCTCTCATTATTTTTATTTTCACTTTCTGGTGTTACAGCTATCGCACCAGCAGCTTCTCCATTAATTTCAATGGCGAATACAATGATAGGATCTTCTTTTGAAACTATATCTATAAAAATTCCAGCATCTTTTTTTGAATAAGGATGTGGAAATTCATTTGTAAGCCATTTAGCTATATTCTTATTATTAGCATATTTAGTTATGCTATCGACATCTTGTTTTTTGAATTTCCTTAGTTTATATTCAGGATTGCTCTTTGATTTCATTGAATTATTTGAATAATTAAGATTTCAATACCTTAAATATTTTTCATTAGATATCTACCAATAACTACCAATACTGATCATATAATTTTGGAACAAGATTTTTCAAACTTTCTTCATCATCTTCATCCCATTCAGCATCAATATTCTCATCAAAAGATATTTCAGCTACAATTCTGAGTATTTCATCTGAATCTAGTTCAAATTGTTTCATTCTTTCAAAATAAACATTTATATCTTCTTCTGTTCCTATTTTTTTATTGAAAGATATTTGAGCTACACTCAGCATTAGCTCATTTTCAAAATTGTCATCTTCATAAGGTATATCTAAATCAATAAGAGAATCTGGATTAATCAATGCATTAAGATAAGGTTCTTTTCCTCTTGATATTAACCATCCTCTAAAATAATCGAAACAATCATCTGAACAACCACCATTCATTACATATGCAGCGGCCCATAATTTTTTTTTATAAGACTCTTTTGCATATATATCGTAGATTTTTCCAAATCTTAATATATCTTCCTGTGAATATTCAGACAACTTATTTATTAAAAGTTCCATTTCTTTATCAGTTTCCCAATCTGCCTCTTTATAAGATGTTTGAATTAATTCCCAAAATTCATTTTTGTCCATCATAGTTTAACTCCTTTTCAAGTATCTTAACATTAATTATTCATTGTTTTTTTAGCATTCCCTTTTAATTATTCATTTTTTAATTATTTTTAGTTAATCAAACACTATATTATTATGTTTTTTAAAATATTTATATTTTTCATAAAATAATTAATATTAAACTTTTAAATTAAATTTTTAAAAATAAAAATTGAAAAATATATAAAAATAGTGTATATATGAGTCAAAAATATTATATTAAATGAAATTAACTAATTAAATTAATTTAATGTAAAATATTAAAATAAATGATTAATTACAGATGATTAAAATGAATTATAAATTATATTATAAACTGAATTATAAAATAAATTAAAATATATCAAAAACATATTGAAGGTAAATTAAAATTAAATTATAAAATTAAATTATAAAAATATATTATTAATATATTATTAAAATATTATTAAAATTTTATAAAAAAATTATTAAAATGAATTAATAAAAAATAAAAAAATAATTGTATTAAAAATTAAATAAATCATTTATAATATCTATAATTATGATATAAATATGTAATTATGAATTAAATTATTTTATATAGAGATTATTCGGCTTTTTCTTCTATTTTTGTTTTTAAAAGTAAAATATGAATACTAACTCCGATTCCAACAACAGCTAGCACAATAAACATAATTGGCTTATTTATAATGAAAGCTGAAATAATCAACATTATCCATAAGAATATTAAACTATTTCTTTTAACATCTATTGGTACGCCTTGTTTATTTTTGTAGTTTTCTATATAGCTACCAAAGTACCTATTATTAGATATCCATTTTTCAGCTCTTTTTGAACTTTTTCCAAAGCATGCTGCTGCAGCTATAATAAAAGGAGTAGTAGGAAGTACTGGGAGAGCCACTCCTACAGCACCTATGCCTACTAAAACTACACCTAAACTAAAGAAAAGTGTTCTTTTAGTATCCATATTAAATCTATTTAATTTTTTGTCTATTTTATACTATTTCTATTATTTCTATTATTTTTACTCTTTTTACTCTTTTCTATGAAATCAAGTAATAAATTAATATAAGTAGTTATATCATTGTTTTGTAGCTTCTACTCTTTCTTCTTGAGTCATTTCAGATAATTCTTTGACTTTACTGACATCAAGACCAATAGCTTCAGCTACACGAGAACCATATTCGGGGTCTGCTTTGTAAAAAAGAGAGCATTGCCTGTATTGGATTCTTTCTTGAGCATTACCTAAATGTACTTGTATATTGTATACAAGATGATCTTTATCTTCATCAGATAAAACTCTTCTCCAAAGTTCACCAGTTTGGAAGAAGTCAATGTCTTCGGTTGGTCTAGTATGTCTGTTGATTTCAGCATCTACTTCTATGGTTGGTGGGGTAACTGTTTCATCAGGTTCTGGACCATTAAATGAGTTTGGATAGTAGTTAGGACCACTTCCACCATTACCATCAACAGCCATATAGCTATCTCTTTGATAGGTATTAACTTCTGTATTTTTTGCTCTGTTTACTGGAATTTGGTGATGATTTGGACCTAATCTATGTCTTTGAGTATCTTCATAAGAGAATAATCTTCCTTGTAATAATCTATCTGGAGAAGGACCAATACCTGGAACAAAGTTAGAAGGTGCAAAAGCTGCTTGTTCAACTTCAGCAAAGAAATTTTCTGGATTTCTGTTTAATACAAACTTTCCAAGAGGGATTAGTGGGTAGTCATCATGGAACCATACTTTTGTTACATCAAATGGATCAAACTTATATTCTTTAGCTTCTTCAGGAGTCATAATCTGAACATAAACATTCCATTCAGGATAGTTTCCCTCTTCAATAGCTTCAAATAAATCTTCAACTGCATGATCTGGATTTTCACCACACATTTTAACAGCTTCATCATTGGTTAAATTTTCTATTCCTTGAGCTGTTTTAAAATGATATTTCACCCAAACATATTCATTTTTTTCATTATACCACATAAATGTATGACTTCCAAACAAATGCATATGTCTAAAGTTCATTGGTGTTCCTCTATCAGTAAACAAAAATGTTGCTTGATGAATAGACTCAGGAGTTAAAGACATAAAGTCCCAAAACATATCTGCATCAGGTAAATTATTTTTAGGATTCCTTTTTTGTGTATGGATAAAATCTGGGAATTTTATTGTATCTCTAATGAAAAATATAGGGGTATTGTTACCAACAAGATCATAATTACCTTCTTCTGTATAAAATTTCATAGCTGTTCCACGTGGATCTCTTTTTGCATCAGCAGAACCTCTTTCTCCCCCTACAGTTGAAAATCTTATGAATGCATCTGTTTTTTTACCAACTTCAGAAAGAAATTTTGCTCTAGTGTATTTAGAAAGATCATTTGTAACCTCAAAGTATCCATAGGCTCCAGTTCCTTTCGCATGTACTACTCTTTCAGGAATTCTTTCCCTACCAAAATGCGCAAGTTTCTCAGTTAAATGAGAATCTCCTAACATTACATAGCTAGATCCCTTACCTGTAGTAATGGATGCTTGGTCATTTGGAACTGGAATCCCTTTATTTGTTGTTAATTTTTTCTTATTTGACATATAATCACTTCATGATTTAATGTTCATTTATATTATAACGTCTGTTATTTTTATTATATATTATTTTCGTAATTATCTAATTTTTAGTATGATTTATTTAAAAGTTTTATAAAGAGTTATTTGTCCTTTAAACATACTTTTTTCTTTATATTTCAACTTATTTATTAAATAAATTAATTATTCAATTTATCTGTATAGTATTTATGTATAATTATTGGTTAATTTTTATGTTTCATTATAATATTAATTATTTCTTTTTTAATAAAAATATCAATTACAAAAAATTAATAATATAATAATTAAGATAATATAATTAAAATAATATAATAAAATATGATGAAATTAATATACATAAAAAAATTAATATAAATAAAAATAAATTTCGTAGGTAATTTTCATGGATTTAAATTTAGGAACCGGATATACTGATACATATTTAGAACAAATATTTGTTTTTAACGTCAGAATAAATAAAGAAGATACTTTAAAACCTGCGTTTGATGATTTACCTTTTTGGGTAAATTTTAAAGATAAAGAAGATTATCTTAAATTGCTTGATTTTGGAGTATTCCATATTGAATTATTAAATGGTAAAATATTAGTTGACTGTAAATTAGATCCTGATACAGAGTATGTTGATAAAAATACAGATGTAAAAGGTTATTATAGCTATTCTAGATTATAATTTTTGAGTAAAAATAATTTTTAATTAAAAATAATTAAAATAGAATTAAAAGTATGAAAAATAAGATAGAATAAAAATAATATATGAAATAAATATGGGTAAAACTTCTTAAAAATTTATTGTAACGAAGTTTTTAAGTATTTTTAATCCAGGAACTCCACTTTTTTCTGGATGGAACTGAGTAGCAAATACATTATTTTCACTTAAAACAGCTGGAACATCAAAACCATATTTTGTAATACCTGATATAACATCTTCATCTTCTGGAGATGCATAGTAGGAGTGAACAAAATAAAAATAGTCTTTATCGACTGTATCTATAATAGAACAAGCTTTTGATTTTTCACAAAGAGTCATATCAACCTGATTCCATCCCATATGAGGAACTTTAAGACCATTTTCTTTTGAAAACCTTTTAACTTCTCCTTTGAAAATATCTAACCCTTTAACATTTGGAGTTTCTTCACTACTTGTTAATAATATTTGAAGCCCTAAACATACTCCTAAAAATGGCTTATCATCATTTATATGTTCAATTATTAATTTTTTATAAGGTTCAATATTTTTCATAGCTTCTCCAAATGCTCCTACTCCAGGTAAAACTAGGTATTCAGCATCAGCTATTGTCTCAGGATCGTTTGTAATATTGGACTCTACATCAATCTTAGAAAAACCATTAGAAATACTTCTAAGATTTCCACTCCCATAATCTATAATTGTAATCATGATTTTTGCCTATTAATTAAAATTTTTATATATAATTATTTAATTACTTTTATTAATCAGAATTTTTTTTATTTTATTTTAATTATTTTTATAATTAATCTATTTATTTAATTAATCCATTATTTGATTTTAATTTTATACTAAATATTTTTTATTTTATTAATTATTTATTTTTAACTATTTTGATACATGATTTAATCATATATTTAAAAAATACTATATGTTCTATATTTTATAATCCTATATTTTATAAAATATTTTTATATTAATTTATATTAAAATATTAAAATCAAAAAAGATATTTATTAAATACTAAATTTTTTAATAAAAATTAGATTAATATAAAATTTATATAAAATCATTATAAAATCATTATAAGATAAATTTAAGATTAATATAAGATTAACATAAGACTAATATAAGATAAATTTGAGAATAATAAGATAAAAACTAAGATTAAGCCAAGAAGACTATTATAATTCTTTTTATCCATAATTTTTATTTAATATAATAAAAATAGGAAAAAATATTAACGATTGTTAACAAATATATAGATAAATATATAATATTTTAGAGATGATATAATGAAAGATTATAGGAAAGCTAATTTGGCAGGTTCTGATTTAAGAGATATGGATTTAACTAATATTGATTTTAGAAGAGCTAATTTAGCTAATGTAAATTTATCTGGAAGCAATATTAAAAATTGTGATTTCACATCAGCTAATCTTCGTGGAGCTAATTTAAATGGCACAGATTTGAGAGCAACTAATCTTCGTGGAGTTGATCTTAGCTATACTGATTTAAGAAATGCAAACTTAGAAGGAGCTGATCTTTCCGGAACAAAGTTACATAATGCTAATTTAGAAGGATCAAATTTAGCTAAAGTTTATATTCGCGGAACTGACATCCGTGGAGTTGATTTCAGTAATGTCAACTTGAAAGATGCTATTATTAAGCTTATTTATGATGGAAAATATAAAAGAGTTAGTAGTTTAGTTTAGTTTTTAAATTATTTTTTATATAGTTTAATTTCCTTTAAAGTAAAAAATAAGAATATATAAAATTATAATATTACAATAATAAGTTATATAAATTATATAGGCTATATGAGATATAAGGAATTAAAATTCCTTGAAATCTTTAAAGGTAGGGCATATGATTGTTCTCTACAATTTCAACGATTAATTTCATTTTTTTATCTGAGTTTAACAATTATAGCAATAATTTTTCCAGTTTTAATCCCAACCAACAACGGTCCTTATCATCATTCCAAAGTCAGAATCAACTATATGTTCTGTTCCTAGGGTTTTTGAATGAGCGTCTAGCTCAGCTACGACATGGTCATAACCAAGTTGTCTAAGTGGTTCTACTAATCGTGGGCCGTCTGTTACAGCTATTGTTTCTGTATTTTTGTCGAGTTCTTCGACTTTCAGTGCATGTGGAACTCCTGCTACTATTACAAGATCAAAATTCTTTTCTTTTAAAATTTCTTCAGCTTTTCTTGGGGTAATAGGATATTCATCTAAACCACCAGTTATATAATCAATAGCTATATTATTTTTAGCTAGGTCTTTTTTTATATTTTTGGCATGATCTCTTATTCTTGGAAGTCCTATATTTTCATCAAGATTAGCTATAATAGTTGGTTTGTTGTTTTTATTTGCTTTCTTGTTTATTTCATCAAAATCAATATTCATAACATCTGCAAAAAGATAGCTAGTTTCTTTCTTTGCATTCAACACGAATGCAACCTTTTTTCCATCTTTTATAGATTTTACTACTATTTTAGCTATTTCTTCTTTGTTATCTCCAAAATTTGGTTTAATATATTCTCCTTTTGCCATTCCTCTGGTTTTCTCTGTTTCTGTAGCTAATTTCAGCATCTTAATTTGTCTATCTGCTTCTTCTTGTGGAATAACATTGTATTTGGTAGCTGCTTCTAGTACAGCTATTGCACCTTCTGTGTTATCTCCTTCTCCAAATCCACCATGAGATTCTACTGGTAGAACAACAGCTTCTGTATCTACTTTATCTATAGCTTCCTTCAAGTCTTCCCCAATTATCATACTTGCACAGGTTCCAACTATTCCAACAAGTTTTGGTTTAAACATTTCATCAGCTTTTCTTAGTGTTTCTTCTAGTTTATCACTAGCTCCAAATATAAAATCATTTTCAGCCATAGCTGTTGTTAAAACTCGAACTCCATCACTTTCAAGCAGCCGTCCTGTTCTAAAACAACAACCATGCGGTCCATGCATTATAACAACATCAGCATTCAGATCTCTTAGTGTATAAAGTGAAGCAGCTATTGGGCTTGGTCTTGGATGCATAATTCCCTCTCTTTTAAAATTAATAAAACTAATAAAATTATCTTAATCTGTAATATAATAAATATCGTAACAATAATATAATAAAAAAATTATTTTTTTTCATAGTTTTTTTATTAATATTAGTATTGTTTATTGTGTATTAAATGTAATTAATAATTATTATATAAATTTTTAATATAAGATAAATTATATGGGTAAATTAATAGGATAAATTTTTATACAATTTTTATTTTCTTTTAGTATTTTATTTTAGTTTTCTATTTTTTATTTTCTATTTTTCATCTTTCATCTTTCATTTTTTATTTTTTACTTTTATCTTTTAGATTTTTTGATAATATAAAAATATCAAATTTTATTCAAAATATATTTCTATTTTAAATCAATTTTTTAACTCTAAAACAATTCTTGTATATGGGATTTTTATTTCAAATTCAGTAGCACAAACTTTAAGTACATTATAACTCAATTATTTTAATAGAATTAAATTATTATTCAAATTCCTAAGGTCTTGTTGTTAGGAATCAGGTGTAAAAATGGACATAGAAGGATTTATACGGGATAAATTAGCTAAACAGAACAAATCATTAAATAAAGAAGAAGAAAAATCTCTTGAAGGTATATTAGCTAATAGAATAATGGAATATAAAAATATTAATCATGATAATGCAATTTTAATGGCTAAAAGTGTTATTGATGAAGTTCAAACAACATTGGATATTCAAAATTCAGATGATGAATTTTTAAAAGAATTAATAGCTATTCCAAAAGCAGATATAGCTATGGGTGAAATGGGCGTTGGGTCTCGTGGTGCAGGAGACTTCTTTGTTCACAGAAAAATAGCTGAAATAGTAGCTAGTACAAATTCATCTTCTCTTGTAAATCCAGAAGCTCAAGATGATGGGGGAGTAGTTAAATCACCTGTTGGAAGTGAAGACGATAATGAAGTTTATATTACAACAGCTGTTGATGGGATACATTCAAGATTAAGTGAATATCCTTTCCTTGGAGGTTTCCACGTAGCTAGAGCATCACTAAGAGATGTTTGTGTTATGGGTGCAGAACCAGTAGCTATTATCAGTGACATTCATTTAGCTGATGATGGAGATGTTGGTAAATTATTTGATTTTACAGCAGGTGTAGCTACAGTATCTGAACTTATTGATGTTCCAATAGTAGCTGGAAGTACTCTTCGAGTTGGAGGGGACATGGTTCTTGGAGATAGACTTGTAAGTGCAGTTGGTTCTATAGGTGTATCAAATTATCCTCCAACAGCTAGAAAACGGGCTGAAGCTGGAGATGTGATTCTTCTTACTGAAGGTTCCGGAGGAGGAACTATTACTACAACAGCTATTTATAATGGATTTTCTGATGTAGTATGGGAAACTATGGATATTAGCTTTATTAAAGCTTCTAATGCACTTGTTCGAGATAATCTTGTCAAAGACGTTCATGCAATGACTGATGTTACTAATGGTGGTCTTAGAGGGGATGCTCATGAAATATCCACTACTACAGGTTTAGGGCTTGAATTTAATGAGGAAGACATTAGAAAGATGGTTACTCCAAAAGTTCTTAACATGCTTGAAACTTTAGATATAGATCCTCTTGGTGTTTCAATTGATTCTTTAATGATAGTTGCTCCTGAAGATATAGCTAAAGAAGTCACAAAATCAATAGAATCTGTTGGAGTAAAAATTTCAGAAATTGGTACAGTAGATAATACCGGTATTCCAAGAATGATAAAACAAGACGGAAAAGAAGAAATTCTTGAGCCATTATTTAGGGAAGCTGCTTATACTAAAATCAAAAAGTTAGTTGGTGATACAACTCCTGAAGATTTTGAGATCATGAAGGAAAAAGTTCAAAATGCAGCTAACAATTCAATAAAGAAAAAAGATAAAGTCGTGGATTATATTTTGAATAAAGATTAGATTTTTGTCTATCTAACTAACAGTTTTGAATAAAGATTAGATCTTCAATCTATCTAACTCACTTCTAACTAACTATTATATTTTTAATATATTTAACATATTATATTATGACATTTATAAAAGATAATAAAGGGTTTTTATCACTTTTAGATGGGATATTAGCTATTTTAATACTTTTTATGGGGTTATTAATTTTTAATTCAGTTTTAAATTTCTATTCTCCAACTCCTCAGGATGATCATGTTGATTCTAAAATAGCTAATGATGTTATGGAATTAATGATATTAAATATTGATGAAAATAGCTATTCTACATTGGAATATGTTGTAATTATTCTAAAAGCTAATGATAATAATTTGAACTATGAAACTAAAAATAATATAGCTAATATATTGGGAAATTTTTTAAATAAGATGATTCCAGATAAAAATTATTTGCTTGTTGAAAATAATGTTTTAGATGGTGAAGTTCTTGTTGAAAAAGGTGACATACAGACAGCTTCTAATATTAGTACAACTAATCGTAATTTAGGTGAATATAGTTTCACACTTTCGATTTTTTAGATATTTTTCATGATTTCCTTATTTTGATTATTTTCACTTATTATTTTTACTTATTATTATTCATTTAGATATTTTTATAGAAACTTTATGGATTTTTATAGAACTTTTATAGAAGTTTAATAGAACCTTTAGAGAAGTTTTATATATTTTATAGATTTTATATAATTTTTATAGAAACTTTTTTAAGTGAGATAATTCAAAAAAGAATTATTAACTTAACTTTCTAATTATTAACTTGATATAATAATTATAAAGATTAATTTTTCTTAATTTTTTGCCCTGATAGTGTAGTTGGATAACACGTAGGATTGCGGATCCTATTCCCCGGGTTCAAGTCCCGGTCAGGGCATTTTTTAGACTTTGACATTTTTATGTATTATTGAATTTTTTTTATCAGCTGATTAATGGTAGGATTATATGCTTAATGCTCAAACTTTTGTTACAAAAAATCCTGGAATTGGAGGGACAATACGAGATCGATATGAAGATTTCTATGTAGAAGAGATTCCAATTGAAAATGTACTTCCTAATGGTGAAGGACCAAATGTTTGGATTTGGATTGAAAAACTTGGTAGAACAACTCTTGATGTTCTTATGGATATTTCAAGAGACCTTCATATAAGTAGAAAAAGAATGGGTTTTGCAGGAATGAAAGATAAAAAGGCAATAACTCGTCAATGGATCTGTATAAGTAATATGGATAGTGAAGAACAATTTGAGGAAGTTAAAGCATTAGATGGGAAAATTTACAACACAGAATTTTTAAAAATTATTAGAGGGCAAAAAAAGCTTAGGATGGGTCAGTTAATTGGAAACAAATTTAAAATTTTAATCAAAAATATTAATAAGGAATTTTCCAATGAAGAAGCAGCAAAAACTGCTAATGATGTATTAAAACAACTTGAAGAAGTTGGAGTTCCTAATTATTTTGGATGGCAAAGATTTGGAAAACCAAGAACTAATACTCATCTTGTTGGGAAAGCATTAGTAGATAATGACTTGGCCGAAGCTGTGAGATTATATATTGGAAATCCCTATGATAATGAGCCAGAAAAAGTTAAAATAGCTAGGCAAGCTTATGATGATGGAAAAATTGAAAAATCTTTAGAACTTATGCCTATTGGTATGCGTTATGAACGTATGATGTTAAAAGAACTTTTTAAAGAGCAAAAAAAGAGAGGAAAATCTGGAGAAGTTCTTGATGATAGATCTTATAAAAAAGCTTTATTTTCTTTACCAAAACCTCTTCAAAGAATGTTTGTCCATGCATATCAATCTTATTTGTTTAATAAAGCTGTTAGTAACAGAGTAGCTATGGGTATTAATGAATATATTGAAGGAGATATTGTTATTGACAATGAAGAACACATTCTTCATGATGAATCTCCAGAAAAACTTTCATCTATGATAGCTAATTTTGAAGCTAATCCTACTTCACCATTATATGGTACAAAAGTTCCATTTGCTGAAGGTGATGTTGGAACTATGGAAAGAGAAGTACTTAAAGAAGAAGGTCTTAAAAAAGAAGATTTTGAATGTCCAAAAACACCAAAATTAGGAAGTCATGGATTAAGACGAAGTATGCGTTTTAAAGTATGGGATAGTAGTGCAGTAGCTACTGATGATGGTGTTTTAGTGGAATTTTCAATAAATAAAGGTTCTTATGCAACAGCTGTACTTCGTGAAATTATGAAAAATGAAGTTGTTTAGCTATAATAAAGTTATAATAGTGTAGATTTGTTTAATTTAAATAATAATGAAATAATAATGAAATTGATAAGATTTTATATTTTAGTATTTATATAGATATTTTATATAGATTATATAGATATATTATAGATAGTATAAAATAGATAGCATAAATTATAGATATATAAATAGCTTAATTTTAAGATAGCTTAATATTATTTTTAAAAAGGAATGATTAAAATGATTATTAAATGTAGAACTATTTCAAAAGGAGAAGCTAAAGGTGAATTAATTGTAAGTAGTGAACCACTTAGTTTTTTAGGAGGAGTTAATCCAAACACAGGGGAAGTTATCGATCCTAACCATGAATTAAAAGGTAAATTTATAAATGATAAGATACTTTTTATTCCTGGTGGAAAAGGTTCTACAGTTGGTTCTTATGTTATATTTCAGATGAAAAAGAATAATGTTGCTCCTGCTGCAATTATATGTTTAAATGCAGAACCAATAATAGCTACTGGGGCTATAATGTCTGATATTCCCATGGTAGATTCTCCAAAAACTACTGAAGAGCTTATTTCTGGAGTTAAAGTAGCTGTTAATGCTGAAAAAGGTGAAATAACTTTATTATAATTTTTATTTTTAATTTAACTACTTTATTCAAATTATTCATATTATTTACATTAATTGCTTTATTTTCGTTAATTACATTAATTATATTATTTATATTATTTTTTTATTTATTTTATTTTCAATTGTTTATTTAGATAATAAAGAGTTTATTAAATCAAATTAGATTAAATTTAAAAATAAAAAGTAAAATATATAAAAAATAGAACCTATAATTGAATTATAATAAAAATAATTAGAAAAAGTATGGATAGAGGTTAAATGAACAAAAATATCTCATTTTAATGAAGAAATTATCTTTCATAAAACCTCTGACTCGTACCATACAACAATTAATTATTTGTAGTCATTGGATATATATTTTTCTATTTTTATTAATATAATATAAAATATTATTATAGTAATATTTTTATAGTAGAAAAATATAATATTTACTGTAGTATCACTAACTTGAAAAATTCATTGAAATATATTTTTCATGGGGAAGACTCGTACCTTACAACTCAATGAGCCTTCTCACAAAATTTGAGGAGGTGGTACTATGGAATTAAAAGTAATATTGTTCATATGTACAATATTAAGTAGATATTATCTTGAAATTACATTAAGTATCATACTCATTCTTAGATTACTTATTTAAATGAATATCTAAGAAATAAAGTTGGTGTACTACACCATGATTATTCTCTTTAATTAATAATTAATAATAAAAAAATAAATCATAAGTTATTATAATTGGATTTTATTTTCCTAAAATCAACAGTATTATTTTTATTTCTAGAAAACCATATTTTACTATATTTTTATATAATTATTTTTATTTTATTATATTTTAATTTTTTTAACATAAATACAATTATAATAACTTATTAAACAATATATAAAGCTTTAATTCATTTTGTACTTATAAAATAATTAATATTCAAAATATAACGTCATATCCAAATAAAAAATTAATTAAAGTAACGTTAAATTAATTAAGATAAAGTTTCTAATATATATTAAGAATAATAAATATAACAAAATAAGATATAACAAAATAAAAATAAACACTAAGTTGATTTGATGAATTCTATTTTAATTAAAAATATAACAATTATTAACCCTGTGGATAAGGAACCTTTAGAAAATGTAGCTATTCTAATTAAAAATAAAAAGATAGCTAATATCGGTAAATCAACTTGTATTGATATCGATGATGGAACTAAAGTTATTGATGGTGATGGAAAATTTATTCTTCCAGGATTTATTGATATGCATGTTCATGTAATGGCAAATGGGTTTATTAAGGAAGATGATTTAACTAATCCAGTAGCTAATTATTTTTACCAAGCTGTAGTGAATATGAAGGACACTATCAATGCAGGAGTTACCTATGTTCGTGATTGTGGATTAGCTGATATTGGAGTTAAAACAGCTGTAAATAAGAAGATATTTCCCGCTCCAAAGATGAAAATAAGTGTAATGCCACTTTCTATAACTGGAGGTCATTTTGATTTCTATCTTAATTCTGGCATTGATATGATTATACAATATCCGGGATTACCTCATCCTGTTTGTGATGGTATTGAAGGAGTCCTTGCTAAAACAAGAGAAGTTTTTAGGGCACGAGCTGATTTTATAAAAGTAATGGCAACTGGGGGAGTTATTAGTCCAAATGATGCTCCTGAATATTCTCAGTTTAATGTGAAAGAATTAAAGACAATTGTAAAAGAAGCTAATATGAGGGGAGGAGCTAAAGTATCTGCTCATGCTCATGGTCTTGGTGGAATTAAAAACTCTGTTAAAGCTGGAATCCAGTTTATTGAACATGGAACTTATATTGATAATGAAACAGCTGAATTGATGGTTAAAAAAGGAACTTATCTAATACCAACATGTTCTGTAATGGGTGGAGCAGTTGATCAAGCTAATCAAGGATTACTCACAGAGGAAAGTGCTAAAAATGCACTAGAAGCTGATAGGGTACATAAAGGTAATATGATAACAGCATACAAAGCTGGAGTTAAAATGCTTATGGGAACTGACTCTGGTGTCAGTCCTCATGGTAATAATCTTAGAGAATTAGAGCTACTTTGTGATATTGGAATGAGTCCTATGGAAGCTATTTCTTCTGGAACAATTGAAGCAGCTAAAGCTTTAGAAATTGATAATGAAGTTGGTTCAATAGAAATCGGAAAATCTGCAGATATGATAATGGTTGAAAAAAATCCATTAAATGATATTTCTCATTTAGGTAATCCTGTTAATATTTTAATGGTTATCCAAGATGGAAATATTGTTAAGGATATAATTAATATTCAAAATGAATAATTTAAAGCTATTTGATTCTTTTTTCTTCTATAATACTTACATTATACTTATTTTTTATCATTTCTTATTATTTCTTATTATTTTTATTATTCTTTATTGTTTTTCATTTGTTTTTAAATTTTTAAATTTTTAAATATTTTATATAAATTAATTTAATTTTTCAGAAATATTTTATCAGAAATATTTATATAAAATAAATACAATATAATAATAGTGTATATACACGATTAGGATAAATATTATGAAAAGAGATACTAAAAAAAATCTTGATACATGTAATTGCAAGGATGATTGCAATTGTACTGCTAATGGTTCTATATGTTATTGCTTAGATATAAGAAAAGCATCTCAGAATATTACTAAAATGTATTCTGAAGCTTTAAAACCAACTTCATTAACTCCTACACAATTTGGACTTCTGAAACATGTTGAAAGTATGGGTCCTGTAAATGTGACAAATTTAGCTAAACAAATGGGATTGGATAGAACAACTTTAGTTAGATCTCTTAAAATTCTTGAAAATAAAGGCTTTATAGAAGATATTTCACAAAATACTCAGCGAAATAGAAGACTAATACTAACTAAATCTGGAGATGAAGTTCTTAAAAAAGCTATTATATTATGGAATAGTGTTCAAAAGAAACTTGAAAAGCACTTAGGAAAGAATGATTTGCAAAAAATGCTTGAATTAATTTCTAAATTGGAAAATATATGATTAATAAATTTTAAAATTGATTATATTTAATCAAAATTGTTCAAATTAATTATAATTATTTATACTTGTTTAAAAGTATTTAAAATTATTTAAAAATAATAAAATAAATTAATTTTATTTAAGATTATTAAGATTAATAAATCATCTTATAAAGGAATAATAATATGAAAGATTATTTAATAAATAAAATAACTGAATTTATAATGGATAATGGGGATAGCTATTTTGATTTTTTAGATGGAGCTGCTTATAAAAAACCTTTAATTAAATTTGCTTCAGCTAAAGATCCAATATTCGGTGATTTTAAGGAAATTATCGGTGAATTTCATTTGACACCTAAAGAAGTCTTTGAAATGTCTCATGGAGAAGGAACATTTGAAAATGGTTCAGTTATCTCTATTGCTTTACCTTATAGTGATGAAGTAATAGAAAGCAATAGAAATAGAGACTGGCCTTCTGAAAAATGGACATTGATGAGAACATTTGGAATCGATGATTTTGGAATATTAATTTCCAATTATATTAAAGAGATATTAACCAAAAAAGGATATCGGGCTGTTAATCCATGTACTGAAAAATATCATGGAAAAGTCATGAGTGAAACTGGTCCCTCTTCTAATTGGTCTCAAAGACACATAGCTTATGCTACAGGAATGGGAACCTTCAGTTTGAATGCAGGGTTTATAACAGAAAAAGGAATAGCAGTAACACTTTTTTCAATTGTTACAGATTTAGTAGTTAAAAGTGATGATAGAACAGCTAAAAACCACACTGATAACTGTCTTTTTTTCCATAAAGGGAAATGTAAAAAGTGTATTAAAAAATGTCCTGCTAATGCACTTTCTGAAAATGGAATTGATAAAGAAAAATGCTTCAATATGGGATATGGGGAAAAAGCTCAAAATTACGCCAAATCTGTTGGTGCAAATCCAAATTCAGGTTCTGGATGTGGATTATGTCAAGTTGGAGTGCCATGTGAAAGTCAAAATCCCACAAAACCTAAAATAAAATAAAATAAATAATAAATATAAAATTTAAAGGTAGTTAAAAATATTAATTAGTTTTGACAAATATATAGTAAATATATAATTAATTATTAATATTATTAATATTATTAATTTCATTAATTAATCTAATAATCTAATTAATTTAATTAATTTAGTTTTATTAATTTAATTTCATTATTAAATTGATAAATATATCCCTAATTAATTTAAAATCTTTATCTAAATCATTTCAAGTGATTTAAATGGCTAATGAAAAAGATATATCTAAAAAAACAACCAAAAAATTGGAAATTCCAATAGAAGGTATGCATTGTGCATCATGTGCATTAAATGTTGAAAATTCTATAAATAAGTTAGATGGGGCTGAAGCTCAAGTTGATATTAATACAAATAAAGCAAGAGTTGAATATGACCCGGAAAAGGTAGCTGTCTCAGACATTGATAAAAGTGTTGAAGATGCAGGATTCAGTGTTCGAAAATCTGAAGTTACCTTAAAAATAGCTGGAATGCATTGTGCTAACTGTGTTTTAAATATTGAAAAAGCATTAAATGCTCTTGATGGAGTTTATTCTGCAACTGTAAATTTAAGTTCTGAGAAAGCTTTAGTAATTTACAATAATAATCTTGTTAATATTGATGACATGGGCAAATCTATTGAAGATCTTGGTTTTGATTTTTTAGGAGTAGCTAATCAAATTGATGCAAATTTAGATGATGAAATTTATGAAAAAGACTTAAATGATAAAAGAAATAGGATTATCGTGGGTTTTGTCTTCTCAGGAATATTGATGGGAATAATGTTTTCACCACATATGTTTTTTGAAGATCTTGGAATTTCAATGTCATTACTTTCATTGATTGTAGCTATAATTCCATTTATTTATGTTTCATATCCAATTATTAAAGCAGGTTTTAATTCATTAGTTCATAAAAACTTGGATATGGATGTAATGTATACAATGGGTATTTTAGTTGCATTTGTATCAAGTTTACTTGGTACTTTCAATATAATTCTCAATTCAAGTTTTATGTTTTATGAAACAGCTATTATGTTAGCATCATTTTTAATGTTAGGAAGATATTTAGAAGCAAGAGCTAAAAGAAAAACCTCAACTTCTATTAAAGAATTAATTGGACTTCAACCAAAAACAGCTACTCTTTTAGTTAAGAATGATAATGAATATGAAGCTGAAAATAGTGATGGGGAAGAAAATATAAAAGATAATAATGATTTTGTGGAAAAACAAATTCTTATTGAAGACATAGCGATTGATGATTTATTACTAGTTCGCCCTGGGGATAAAATACCTGCTGATGCAGTTGTTTCTAGTGGAAATAGCTATGTTGATGAAGCTATGATTACTGGTGAACCAATACCAAAACTTAAAGAGAAAGGTGAGGATGTCTTCGCAGGAACTATTAATCAGGATGGAATTTTAAGAATTAAAGCTAAAAAAATCGGAAAAGAAACTGTCTTATCTCAAATCATTGACCTTGTTGAAAAAGCACAATCTTCTAAACCTCCTGTTCAAAAATTAGCTGATCAAGTAGTAAAATACTTTATTCCAACAATTCTTACTATAGCTATATTATCTTTTATTCTCTGGTACTTTATATTTGAATCTACATTATTGTTTGCTCTTACAACTCTTATTTCAATTCTTGTTGTAGCTTGTCCTTGTGCATTGGGATTAGCTACTCCAACAGCCGTTACTGTTGGTATAGGAAGATCTGCTGAATATGGAATATTGATTAAAAATGGTGAAACTTTAGAAAATGCTGGAAGCATTGATGTGGCTGTTTTTGATAAAACTGGAACTATTACTGAAGGTAAACCCGAAATTGAGGATATTTTCATCATCGATGGAACAGAATCTATTTTGAAGAAAAATGAAGTGATAGAAAATACTGGTGGAGATTGGATAGTTGTAGAAGATCCTTCAATTCCTGGAAAACAAGTAAATGTTGAAAAAGAAGAATTAGATGAAAATACTTTTAAAAATTCTCAATCAGACGACCAAGCTAAAGAAGAAATTCTTAAACTTATAGCTAGTTTGGAAAATAATTCTACTCATCCAATAGCTAAAGCTATTGTTAAAAAAGCAAATTCTCTTGATTTAAACCTTGAAACTATTGATAATTTTGAAAATATCACTGGAAAAGGGTTGAAAGGAGAAATTAATGGAAAAACAATTTTAGCTGGAAATCAGTCTCTTTTAGAAGATGAAAATATTTCAAATACTGAAAATATTGTTTCTTATTCTAAAGCTTTAGAAAAATATAATGAGTTTGTTGATCAAGGTAAAACTGCAATATTTTTAGTTTATAATGATCATATTAAGGGAATAATTACTCTTATGGATAAAATAAGAGATAACTCAAAGAAAACTATTAATGAACTCCATAAAATGAATATAAGTACTTTTATGGTTACTGGGGATAATGAAAAAACAGCAATGAATGTAGCTAATTCGGTTGGTATTGATAAAGTTATAGCTAATGTCTTACCAGGTGAAAAACTTGATAAAGTAGTTGAAATTCAAAATCAGGAAGAGTTAAAACAAGAACAAGCTGGAATATTAGAAAAAGAGAAAGAAAAAATAGAAGGAAAAGTAGAAGGAATAAATAAAAATTTCAAGGAAGTTCTTTTTGTTGGAGATGGAATCAATGATGCTCCTGCACTTTCACAAGCTGATGTTGGTGTTGCACTTGGGAGTGGAACAGATGTGGCTATGGAAAGTGGGGATGTTGTTCTTATGGAAGGAAATCTAGAGAATGTTGTTGCAGCTATCCAATTTTCTAATAAAGTCATGACAAGAATTAAAGAAAACATATTTTGGGCATTTGCATATAATATAATTCTTATTCCAGTAGCAGCAGGCTTATTGTATCCATTTTTTGGTATAGTTTTTAGACCTGAGTTTGCTGGTTTAGCTATGGCATTAAGTTCAGTTACTGTGATTTCATTATCTCTTATGTTAAGAGGATATGTTCCTCCGATTAAACGCGTAATTCGCGAATGAATCATTTGAATAATTAACTGTTTATTTAATAATAAATCAATGATAATAAAAAGAAAAGTAATGATTTTATTTTTATTATTTTGATTCTTCTAATTCTATTTTAACAGGTCCAAATTTTTTAGCAAATAGATTATATAATATTGAACTTATAGCTCCGTATATAAATCCTCCAATTAATCCTCCAATTGTAAGTCCTATAATTAAAATTAAATTAGCTGGAAGACTTCCAGATACTATACTAAATATAATACCATATATTAATCCAAATACTAAAGAAATAATTGCTGTGATAATTCCTGCACTTTTTGGATTTATGGAGTCTATTTTTGTTAAATTTCCTTCTTGAGATAGAGATAATTTTAATCCGCCTATTTTAGGATTTACTTTATTAAATACAAAAGCACCAATAATTGTGAATATAAGTCCAATAATAAATGCATATATAATGAAAAATGGAGTAAATGCTAAACTTGCAGGATAAACTAACCATGCATATCCTTGTAAACTAATAGCTTGTAATAATTGAACTAAAATTGAAACAAATGATAATATAAGAAAAATTAGTGGATATACTATTAGTGCAGCTATTAAAGATATAAATGCAGCTATTAAAGATGTTGATACAACTGAAACATTTGTAATTTTACTCATATCAGCAATATTTAATTTAACAGGCCTCATTCTGTTTGCAAAGTAGTTATATAAAAATGAAATACCGAAATATCCTGAGATACTAAATATAATTGTTCCGAAAATAATTGCTATTCCAATAATACCAAAACTAGCATCAAATCTTCCAAGTATTGAAGAGAATGCTATTATTATGGCTGCAGTAAATATTATACTCCATACTAATGTTATGGAAGTACCCATTATAGTTATTGATGATAAATCAATTGATTTTAAACTTTTTAAATCTGCCATATTTAAACCTCTATTTGAATAATCTTATGTATTTATTAATATTTTTATTAATATTTATTAATTCTATTAAAATTCAATTAAAATTCTATTAATTTTATTAGTTTTATTAGTTTTATTTATTTTATTTATTTTATTATTTTTAATTTTATTAATATTCATTTTAATAAATATTAAATTAAGATTTTTCAATTTTATTAAATTTTTTAAATTTATTAATTTATTACATTATTTATTCACTAATTTATATTTTATATTTATATTACATTATTTAGATTCTTTTTTTTATTAAATTTTTTTAAATAAAATATATTTATAAGTGATTTTAGTCAATATATAATTATTATAAAATAATATAAAATACTGTAAATACTGATGTAGTTTATTAATAATGTGTTATTATAGCTATTATTTAATAAATTTATTATAAGTTTAATAGTTTATAATTGATTATAGTTGATTAAATTAATAAAATTAATTAAGGAGAATTTTAAAATGGCTATTCATCCTATTGAATTTAGATATGGGACTCCAGAGATGAAAAATATCTGGGAGTCTGAAAATAAATTGCAAAAAATGTTAGATGTTGAATCTGCATTATCACAAGCAGAAGCTGAACTTGGAATAATACCAAAAGAAGTAGCTGATGAGATAAAAAGGAAAGCAAACACTAAATTTGTAAAGTTAGAGCGAGTAAATCAAATTGAAAGAGAAACTAATCATGATATAGCTGCTCTTGTTAAAGGGCTCGGAGAACAATGTGAGGGTGATGCAGGTGAATATGTTCATTTTGGTGCTACATCTAATGATATAGTTGACAGTTCCCAATCTCTTCTATTTAAAGAATCTATTGATGTTCTTGAAGAAAAAGTAGAGCGTTTAGCTAAAATAATATTAAAATTAGCTGATGAAAATAAAGATCTTGTTTGTATAGGCCGGACTCATGGACAACATGCTCTTCCAACTACTTATGGAATGAAATTTGCACTTTGGGCAGATGAACTTAAAAGGCAATTTGATCGTCTTGAAATATCAAAGAAAAATCTTTGTGTATCTATGATGGATGGAGCTGTTGGAACTACAGCTGCTCTCGGTGAGATTGGATGGGATGTTCATAAAAAGGTAGCTGAAATCCTTAATCTTCCACCTGCAACCATAACTAATCAAGTTGTTCAAAGGGATAATCATGCTGAGTTTATGATGGTCATGGCTAATATAGCTACTACTCTTGATAAAATAGCTCTTGAAATAAGAAATCTTCAACGTACTGAAATTATGGAAGTTGGAGAATATTTTGATCCAGAAAAACAAGTAGGTAGTAGTACAATGCCTCATAAAATGAATCCAATTACTGCTGAAAGAATATGTGGTGTAGCTCGCGTAGTTAGGTCTTATGTTGTAGCAGCAATGGAAAATAATCCGTTATGGCACGAACGTGATCTTACTAATTCTTCTTGTGAGAGAATTATATTCCCAGAAGCTTGTATTCTAACTGATTATATTCTTAATCTCACAATAAAGTTAATGAGTAACCTTGTTTTCTATGAAGATAATATTGAAAGAAATCTTAACTTAACCAATGGATTAATTATGGCTGAACGTCTTATGGCAGAGTTAACAAGAGCAGGTATGGGAAAACAAACTGCATATGGTATTGTAAGGGAATGTGCTATAAAAGCTAACAAAAGTAATGAACCACTTGCAGAAGTTATATTAAGTAAAGATGAAGTAAAAGAATTTTTAACAGAAGAAGATGTTGAAAAAATAATGAATCCTCATACTTATATAGGTTCTTCCCAAAAAATAATCGATGGTGTTTTAGAATCATCTAAAAATTGGTTTTAATATTATTAAACACATTAAAACCTTTATTTTTTATTTATAGGTTTTTATTTTATCTAAAAATTCCTATTTTATTTTTTTAAATTTAATTATAATTTTTCTTTTTTATTTTTATTTATTCTTATTTTCTTTAATTTTTAATTTATTTTCTTTTTATTTTTTATTTTTAAAATCATTGATATATCAATTATTGATATTTCAACTAATTTGGAATTAATTATTTGTTTTTTATTTATATTTATTTTTCACTTTTTAATTTTATTTTTTATTCTATCCTATTTTAATTTATATCTCTTAATTTATTTTATTTTTATAAATAATAATTTTAATACAATATTCATGAAAAATAATTAATTATTTTATGTTATTTATTGTTTATCTATTTTTTATGTATATTTTTAAATTTAAATTTAGAAAATTTTCATCAAAACATTTATATATGTTGTAAGCTATACCTTACAATTGTAAGACATACCTTACAAAATTCGTATATATTTTACAAATTTCACATATTCTTTACATTCTGGCCAGAGTTGTAATAAATTGAAAAATTGAAAAATAAAATATAAAAGATTAACAATTTTATTAAAAATAATGGGATGTAAATATGTCATTTTTAAAATTAATACTAAAAAATCCATTTAGAAATAGAAGTAGGGCTATACTTTCTATTTTGGGAATTGGAATTGGAATAATAACTATAGTTGCACTTGGAGCAATTACAAATGGTTTAGTAGAAAGTGCTGAAAGTACACTTCATGTTGGTGGAACAGATTTTATTGTAATGAGTCCAGATGGAACAGAATCGATTGATTCTGAATGGAATTCAAAAATAAAAAATATTTCGGGGGTTGCTTCTGCAACTTCAGTTTACAATGCTGCTTTGCCCATAGAAGGATCTGGATATCTGTCTTTGCAAGGTAGGGATCCTAGTACAGTAAATGAGCTAAAACTTAAAATTATCAATGGAACAAACTTTAAAAATAACTCTAATGAAATAATCATTGGTAAAATTGCAATGGAAAGATTCAATAAAACTGTAAATGATACTATCACTACTAATGGAGAAAAATGGAAGATTGTAGGAGTTTTTGAAAGTGGAGATCCTAATGTAGACACAGAATCATTTGGATCATTAACTAATGTTCAAAAATTCATGGATGATGAAGATAAAATCAGCGGTTTATATGTTAAAGTTGCAAAAGGTGCAGATGTTGAAAAAATAACTAAAAATATCGAGAATAAATATGATAAAAATATAAGTGCTGTTTCATCAATTTCAGATATGGAATCAAGTAAAGATATACTTGACATGTTGAATGGTGCAAAATGGGGTATTTCTCTTTTAGCTATTTTAGTTGGAGGAATTGGAATCATTAATACTATGATAATGTCTGTTTATGAAAGAACTAGGGAGATTGGTGTTTTGAAATCAGTTGGTTGGAGTGGTAGAAGAATTATTGGAATGATTGTAGGAGAATCTATTGTAATAACATTGATAGCTGGAATAATTGGTTCACTAGTTGGTGTTATAATAGTTGAACTGATTGCAGCTAGTGGAATGTTAGATGGAATGACTCCAATATTATCAATCAATATATTCTTAGAAGCGATTCTAATATCTCTAATAGTTGGAATAGTTGGAGGATTATATCCTGCGATTAGAGCTAGTAAACTTCCTCCTACAGAAGCTTTAAGATATGAATAATTTTTTAAGATGTTAATAAATGAGGTTATAATATGAATGATATTGTTACTATCGATAATTTAAAAAAAAGTTATGAAGAAGGCCGTATTAAATCTTTAAATGGAGTAGATTTAAATATAAAAGAAGGAGAATTTGTTTCAATAATTGGTCCATCTGGATCTGGAAAATCCACATTACTTAACATGATTGGATCGTTAGATATAGCTGATGAAGGAAAAATAAATGTAGCTGGATATAATCTAATGAATAGTAAAAATAAGAAATTAAACCATTTTAGATCTAATAAAATTGGTTTTATTTTTCAGTTGCATAATTTAATTCCTAATCTTTCTGTAGTGGAAAATATTGAAATTCCAATGTTTACAACTGGATTATCTAATCGAGAAAGAAGGGATAGGGCTTGCCATCTTCTTAATCTTGTTGATTTAGCTGATAAAGCTTATTTAAAACCAACAAAATTATCTGGTGGTGAAAGGCAAAGAGTAGCTATTGCAAGATCTTTAGCTAATAAACCTTCAATAATTCTTGCAGATGAACCAACTGGATCTCTTGATTCTAAAAATAGTAAAAAAATCATGAATTTACTGATAAATCTTCATAAAAAATCTAATGTAACTTTAATCATAGTTACTCATGATCTAGAGGTAGCTAAATTAGCTGATAGATCTTTTGAAGTTTTAGATGGGAAAATAATTAATATTAATTCTTTTAATACTACTTAATTGATTAAATTAATTACTAATAATTAATTACTAATAATTAATTATTAATATTAATTAATAATAATTACTATTAATTATTATTGATTTTTGTTAATTATTTTAATTATTTTAGTTATTTTAATTATAATTAATTATTATTATATTAATCATGTTAACTAAAGGTGTTTTTTATGGATATTTTACAAGCAATTATTGTTGGGATTGTGCAGGGTTTAACAGAGTTTTTACCTGTAAGTAGCTCTGCTCATCTTATTTTTGCTCAGGAATTGTTAGGTATTAATCAACCAGGTTTGGCTTTTGATGTTCTACTTCATTTGGGAACTTTGTTTGCTGTAGTTTGTTATTTTTTTAAAGATATAGTGGAAATGATAAAGGCATTCTTTTCAAGTATTACTGATATTTTCAGAGGAAGATTTAAGCAGGAGTTTAAGAGTAATCAGTATAAAAAATTATCTTGGATGGTTCTTATTGGTACTATACCTGCAGGAATTATAGGTTTAGCTTTTGATTCTCAGATTGAAGCTGCTTTTAGTTCTATAACTATTCCAGCGTTTTTCCTTCTAGTCACTGGTGTGCTTTTATATGTTTCTCAAAGATTGAATGTTGGTCATAAAAATATTAGGGGTTCTGGTCTTAAAGAAGCTATTATTATGGGAATTGGACAAGCATTTGCTATTATTCCTGGGCTTTCACGTTCAGGAACTACTATTTCAACTGGATTACTCATGGGCCTTGATAAGGAGTTCGCTGCTAAATTTAGCTTTCTTTTAGCTATTCCAGCTATTTTGGGTGCATGTGTAACTCAATTAGATAACATCGGAGTAGGCTTAGATATTAATTTCTTGCCTTATGTTTTAGGATTTTTAGCTGCACTTATTTCAGGTTACTTAGCTATAAGTATACTTTTAAAATTAATCAGAGAAAGAAGTTTAGACATATTTGCATTTTACTGTTGGATAGTAGGAATAATAGTATTGGTATATTCCTTTTTATTATAGTGAATATGGATAATAGGTATATATGATTGTAGAACTATATACAAATAGTAAAAATATAATTTATTGTTAAATAAGGTATTATTAACTATACGATGTGTTATTGACATTTGATATAAATTATATAATGGGGATATAGGAATTATGTTGGAATTATATTAGAATTATATCTGAATTATAGTTTGATTTCAAATTATCGGTGGAAAAATGGATTTTACACATCAAGTTATTGACATTGTTTTAAATTTAGATACTTATTTGGGTTATATAATAAATTTATTTGGATTGTGGACTTATGCAATATTATTCGCAGTTATATTTGCTGAAACTGGAATAATAGTTGTTGCATTTTTTCCAGGAGATTCATTATTATTTGTAATAGGTGCTTTGTCTGCAGGAGGTCATTTAAACTTATTATTTTCCGTAGTTTTATTATCAATAGCTGCAATTTTAGGAGATACTGTTAATTATTATATTGGAAAATATATTGGGCCAAAAATTTTCTCTAAAGAAGATTCAAAACTTTTTAATAAGAAACATTTGATAGAAGCTCATAAGTTTTATGAAAAATATGGTGGTAAAACAATTATATTGGCTAGATTTATACCAGTTATAAGAGTATTCGCTCCTTTTATTGCAGGAATTGGTACAATGCCATACAAAAAATTTTTATTGTATAATATGATTGGAGGAGTTCTTTGGGTATTATCTGCTACCTTAATGGGCTACTTCTTTGGAAATATTCCGATAGTAAAAGACAATTTTTCATTAGTGGTATTAGGCATAGTACTTATATCAGCTGTACCAATTATAATAAATGAATTAATACGAAATTATAAAAAAGGAAAAAATAAAAATAAATAAGTATATATTTATTAAAAATATCATTTGATAATTAAAACATTTAGTGATTTGCAGATAGCTAGTATTTTAATAATTAATATTATATTTCATGTTTCACATTTGCGTAGCGATTTAAGTGTTTTTAGGTTGTTTAAAGTCATGAAAACAAAGATAAAATATATTAGGCATGAATTAGGAATGAGTCAGGACGATTTGGCTAAAAAATCAAATGTTAGTCGTCAAACTATCAGTGCTCTTGAAAACGGCAAATATAATCCTTCTTTAGCTTTAGCTAACAAAATTACTAAAATATTAGGATGTAAACATATTGAGGATGTTTTTATTCTTGATTAATTTGAATAATTACTGATTTAAACAATTAATATATTTAAACAATTAATGTTGATTAAGAAAATATAAAGGTTTTATTATGTTATTAGAAATTTTTAAAGATTCAATAGAATATGCTTATAAAGACCCTAGGTCTATTCTCAAATTTGGTATTTTGTTATTGCTAAGTATATTTATTATCCCTATATTTTTTGTAACAGGCTATTATTATAGAATAACTGAAATAGGTCTTAAAGGAACTATAAATGGTGAAGATCCTTTGCCTAAATTTGAAAAATTGAGTAAGATGTTTGTTCAAGGATTTAAAGTATTATTAGTGAGATTTATATATTTAATTCCTGGAACTCTAGTATATTTAATTCCTCATAAAACTCCATATGGGATGGTTTCTATGCCAAGCATTCCATTTTTATCTATTGAATTTGGCATTCTCTCATTATCAGCTATTTTATGGATAGTATTTTATCTATTCTCATCAGTAGCTATAACAAATATGATAAATAACAATGGATCATTAAGATCTGCTTTCGAATTTAAAGAAATAATAGATATTATTAACTCTATTGGAATTTTAAGATATATAAAATTCTATTTTGGATGTATAATTTTAGCTATTGGGATATTGGGGGCTGTTTTTGGGATTATATTGTTAATAACAGGAGTTATATTATTTGTAATATGGGCTGGAACAAGTTTTAACTCTCTATTGTATGTTTTTGGAGGTTTCATTGGTGGATTATTCTCTTTTATTGCATTATTATTCTTAATTCCATTTTTCTTAGCTTTTGAAGGTAGAGCAATAGCTTTACTTTATAATATGAGGGAAATAGATTAAATTTCCCTAGAATTTTCTATTTTCTCTTTATTTTCTTATTTCTCTATTATTCTTTTATTATTCTTTTATTATTTATTTCTCAATTATTTTTTTTATTTTTTATTATTTTATTTCTTTTTTTATTATTTTGTTTTCGATGTGTATTATTCCTTTTATTCCTTTTATTCCTTTTTATTCCTTTTTATTAAAATATTGAATTAATATATAAAAATCCAAAATTTTAATATCTATTAGTTATATAAATACTAACAGATCATTGATATTATATCGGAGGGATATGGTGAAAATAAGGAATGTGCTTAAAACAGTAAAAGGACATCCAACTATTGATGGTGCAGGAGTTCATTTAATAAGGGTTCTTGGACCTGATAATGTTCGTGATATTGACCCTTTTTTAATGCTTGATGCATTTGATAGTAGAAACCCTGAAGATTACATTCGTGGATTTCCAATGCATCCTCACAGAGGAATTGAAACAATTACTTATCTAATTAAAGGTGAAATAATTCACAAGGATAGTCTTGGAAATGGTGGAACAATTCATGAAGGTCAGTCTCAATGGATGACAGCTGGAAGAGGTATTCTCCATGAAGAAATGCCTCAAGGGACAGAATGGCTATTTGGTCTTCAAATATGGTTAAATCTTCCTAAAGAAGATAAAATGGCAGAACCTCATTATTTTGATATTGATCAAGATATGATTAAATCTATAAACCTTCCAAATGAAGAAGGAGTTGTTAAAATTATATCTGGTAGCTTTGATTCTGTAAAAGGTGTTGATACAAGACATATTCAAGCTACTATTCTTGATATTAGTTTAAATTCTGGTGCTGAAATTGAAATTCCACTGGATTCTGAAAATAACCTATTTATTTATATATTTGATGGTGAAGGTTACTTTGGAGAAAAAAAAGATATTATTGTTGGAAATAAGACTGTAGCTATTTTTGATGAAGGGGATTCATTTAAAGCTAGAGCTAGTGCTAATGGTTTAAGATTCATGTTATTCGCAGCCAAACCTCTTAATGAACCTATTGCATGGGGAGGGCCTATTGTAATGAATGCTGATGAAGAATTAGATGAAGCATTTAGAGAACTTCAATTAGGTACTTTTATTAAATAAATAATTCTGGGTCTTTTCTTTTTGAAAAGTTATCTTCTAGCATTTTTGCTATTTTAAGTATATTTTCATCAGCATTAAATTTTGCATTTTCAGGACATATCTTTATACATTCACAGCAAAGAATACATTTAGCAGTATCTGTTTCTTTGGGATTAGTCTTGCTTATTGCATTTGTTGGACAAGTTTCTGTACAATCCATACATTCTGTACAATTATCATTAGTTGATGGTGCCACTTGTGGAAGTTCTCCTCTTTCTTTGTAAGGATAGTTCCCTTTAACTTCAATGCTTTCTATGGCATTATTGCCAATATCTTCAAGTTTAACAGCTATTGAATCTCCAAAAGCTCTTGCTTCTTCTAAATCTTTTTCATCTGGTCGTCCAGTAGCTACTTTCTCTGTAAATGAATGTTCTCCGATGAATGCTCCTGCTGCAATTACTTCAAATCCATTTTCATCTAAAATGTTTCTCATTTCTAGAAGTGCATCATCATAATCTCTGTTTCCATATATAGCTAAAATAATAGCTTTTGTCATATTTCCTTTTAAATTATGAATATATTCTTCTACTATTTCAGGAATTCGTCCTGCATAAACAGGTAATCCTAATATAAGGACGTCATTATTTGAAAATTTTGGAACTTCATTTCGATCATCATTTTTTGTTATATTAATAGATTCTAATGATGTTTTCAGTTTCATAGCTATTTTACGTGCTATAGTCATAGTTACTTTTTCACTAGTCCTTGTTGGACTAAAATACATAGCTTTTATTTTCATTTCACATTCCTCTTATTTTTTAATTTATTTTATTATTTTTAACCGATTTTTTAAATAAAGAAACAATTTAATATAAGATTAATATAAATATATAATCTATTTATAAAAATGCACTATTATATTATATTATATCATAATTTCTAATAAAATGTTTTCTTGAAGGTATGATTATGTCTAATAAAAATATTAAATTTAATTCGAGTAATAGATGGTTAATATTATGTGGAACAATTGGAGGCTTAATTTTTACATTTTCATGGATTGTTCAAGAAGCTTTTAGGCCTCAATATAATCCTATGATGGTCCCTATTAGTTCTTTAGCTATTGGTTCTCTTGGATGGATACAATCAATTACTTTTTTAATAACTGGGACTTTGTTAGTTTTATTTGCATATGGTTTATGGAAAACAAGTAAAAATGAATATAAGGGAGTTTCAAAATGGGGGCCAATTCTTATCTTAATTTGTGGCATTGGTTTAATTGGTGCCGGTTGTTTTACTACAGATCCTATGAATGGCTATCCAGAAGAAACACCTATTGTTAGTGATAGTCCAACTTTTAATAGTATTATGCATCAGTTATTTTCATCATTTTTGTTCTTTGGACTACCTATGGCATGTTTTGTATTTGGTAACTATTTTGCACATAAAAAAGAATTGAAATGGCTTCTTTATTCGTTTTTAACAGGTATTATCTTTTTAATAATGTTTTTAATAACTAGTATGGGATTTTCACAAGTTGGAGGGCTCCAATTTTACGCGGGATTATTACAGAGAATTACACTCACGATTGGATTCTTATGGATAATTTTACTTTCTATTTATTTCTTTAAAAAGTAGTAATTTTTTGAATTTGAAGATAAACCATTATTTTTATTATTTTTATTTGTTAAGAGTTTTTAGAAGTATATTATTTGGAGTAACTATGATAACTAAAGAAAAATTATTAAATATTTTTGAAATTATAATGGAAGAAGAAGTAGTTAATGGTTTAAAATCTGAATTGAATCAAGAAGATGACATTTTTTCATTTGTTTTTGAAGAATCTCATTTTATTTTTGTTAATAATGTAACTATTGCCTTTAATAAAATAAATATCGATGAAGATAATATTCATTTTTATTTTGATAATGAAGCAATTGCTGGAATAGCTATCCTTAACATTGAAAATATTTCTAATTAAACCTGTTTTTAATTTTTATTAATTATTATTTATTTATTATAGTTTTTATTATAATTTTTAATTTAGATAGTATTTTAAAGTATTTTTAGATTTACTAATTAATGATGAATAATGATAAAAAAATTTAAATAATAAAAAATATAGATGTTATAAATAGTAATATTGAATAAATACCAAATGGATATTATTAATGTTTTAATATGTTTTAATACATATTTTTAATATAATTTTATAGGAATAAATTGCTAATAACTGTTAATAATCAATTTTGGTTAATATATGCTTATTTTAATATTAAATTATAATACTGAATAATAGATTAAATATATGGTTTAAGGAATTAATTTAATAATTAATCTAATAATTAAATATTTTGCTCAAATAAATAATTATTAAATAATTTTTTAAATTTAAATACAAGATAATCAATAAAAAATCAGTAAATAATTAGTAAATAAACTATAAATAAAGTATAAAAATAATCAAATAAACTATATTAAATAAAACAAATTCAGATAACTAGGTATGAATTTTTATTAGGGACGAAAAATGATTGAAATACAAGTGATATTATTAGCTATAGGGGTTTTACTTTTAGCTGGTGTATTATTAAGTAAATTATCTTCTTTTATTGGTGTCCCCACCCTCATTGTTTTTTTATTGCTTGGACTTTTTTTCAATGGTAGTGCATTATTCACACCCTCTATTGATAGCTATACGGTTATTCAAGATATAAGTATATTTGCTTTGATTATTATAATGTTTTCAGGCGGATTAGACACAGATACTAGAAAAATGAGGCCAATAGCTTCAAAAGGGATATCTCTTGCTACAGTTGGAGTTCTTTTAACTGCCATAGTCACTGGATTACTAATTCATTATCTAATAGGGCTTGATTTCATTTTATCATTCCTTATTGGATCTATTATTTCATCTACTGATGCTGCGGCTGTATTTTCAATATTTAAATCAAGTAAAATAAAATTAAAAAATAATTTAGCTGAACTTCTTGAACTTGAAAGTGCATCTAATGATCCAATGGCATATATTCTCACAACTTCATTTATTTATTTAATGATTCATCCTACTACTTCTATATCAGGAATAATATTCACATTTATACAATCTTTGGTCTTAGGAGCAATATTTGGTTTTGTTTCAGGTAAATTATCTACTAAATTAATTGAAAATGTTAATTTAGATGTTAAAGGTCTTTATCCTGTTTTATTAGTAGCTTTAGCTGTTTTAACATTTGCAGTTCCTGAATTAGTTGGAGGAAATGGATTTTTAGCTGTTTATATATCTGGACTTCTTGTTGGTAATGCTAAACCTCCATATAAATCTGATGAAGTCTCTTTCTTCGATGGTTTAGCTTGGCTTATGCAAGTTATCATGTTTTTAGTTTTAGGTCTTTTTATAATGCCAAATGAGCTTCTTGAAACAGCAGGAATTAGCTTAACAATAGCTGTAGCTTTAATTTTTGTTTCAAGACCTTTTGCCGTATTTGTTTCACTGATCCCATTTAAAACATCTTTAAAAGAAAAATTATTTTTATCTTGGACAGGAATAAAAGGAGCTGTACCAATTGTTTTTGCTACTTATCCATTAGTAGCTGGTATTCCACAGGCGTCAATGATTTTTAGTGTAGTTTTTTTTATAACGATAATTTCAGTAGTTTTACAAGGCGGAACAATCCAATATATAGCTAAAAAATTGAATTTAATACTGCGTTGATACTTAAAATATAATAAAAATTACATTAGATATACATTAAAATATTAATTAAATATACAATAAATATGCATTTGATAAAGTTTGATAAATTGTGATATAATTAGATGTTTAGATACATTAGGTTGTTGTATAATTCATATAAAATTAGCTAATGATACTTAGATATTTAGATATTTAAAAATTAGAAAAATAAAAACAAATCAAATAATATATAATATTTACTTAATTTGAGTGTTAATTTGAATGATTATGTGTATAATAGTTATATAAAAGTTTTAAAAAAATTATTATTATATTTCATCTAGTTTAAACAGATGAAAAGTTTAGTATGAGACAGAATACTCCTAAAATTATTGTGAAAATCACTACTGTTTCTGGAGAAAGTTTTGGTCCAGTACTTTCTTCATTGAAGTATCGTACTAATCCAGCTCCTGTCGGAGGAAGCGCATTTCCTTTATCTTTTTTTGCCATTTTATCACCGAAATAATTTGTATAATATTTAAAAATTAATATTCATGCTTTTAATATTAATATCTTTTAATATTAATATAATTATAAAATATAAAATTTATATTATTATATAATAGTAATATGAACATTATGTTATTTCTTGTATTTATACTTGAGTATCTTTAAATTATTATACTTTTATAATTTAAATTTTTATAAATTTATAATTTTTATATTAATTTTATATAAATTTTTAATATATTATATTAAAATTTAATGTATCGTTTTTATAATTTTTATAATTTTTGGCTTGATTATTATTTATTATAAGTTTATTTAAATTAATATAATCTTTAAAATGATCATTGAATATAATTAAATATCATTAAACACAATTAAAAGGTCTTAATATCTCTAATATAAGAATTTTTAATATATTTAATATAATTCAGAATAATTATTATTCTTATATTCAATTTTAATACTATATACTATTTTTATACTACCCTTAATAATAAATACTAGTTATAACAAAGGATTATTAACCGAAATCAATTTTACAAAACTGTATCAATATTGCTTTTTCTTTGTAATATTGGGTTGATGATTATTTTTGACGATTATAGCTAAATTAATTATTTTATGAAGGATGTATTAGATAAGATGGATGATTCTGAAAATACTATAAAAATGGATTATTTTGAAGATTTAGAAAAGAAAACACACGAACTTTATGCTATAGCTAATGAAGCTCGTTCTAAAGGGCTTGATGTTGAAACAGAAACTGAAATTCCATTAGCAAAAGATTTAGCTGAGAGAGTTGAAGGGCTTGTTGGCCCAAAAGGCGTAGCTAAACGGATGAAAGAGCTTGAAGAAGAAAATCCAGATTGGTCTCGTGAACAAATAGCTTTTGAAATAGCTGCTGAAATTTCTTCTCAAGACATTGATAAAGATGAATCTAATAATAGAAACAAAAAAGGAAAAGAAAAAAAGGTATATGAATCATTTGGTGAAACTTTTGAATCAAAAAGAGAGCAAATTGCAGATCAAGCACTTCGGACTGCTTTAGCTATTCTAACAGAGGGTGTTGTAGCTGCACCAATAGAAGGCATTGCAAAAGTAAGAATTAAAAAGAATTTTGATGGAACAGAATACCTTGCAGTTTATTTTGCAGGCCCTATTAGAAGTGCAGGTGGAACTGCCGCGGCTCTTGCAGTTCTTTTGGGAGATAAGATTAAGTTAGCTACTAATCTTAGTGATTATAAACCAATAGAAGCTGAAATAGAACGTTATGTTGAAGAAGTAGAATTATATGAATCTGAAGTTACAAATTTACAATACTCTCCAAAACCCGAAGAAGTACGTCTTGCAGCTAATAATATTTCTGTAGAAGTGACTGGGGAGCAAACTGATCAAGTTGAAGTATCTCACAGGGATCTTGAACGTGTAGAAACAAATAATATTCGTGGCGGAGCATTATTGGCTATGGTTGAAGGAATTATTCAAAAATCTGCAAAAGTTATAAAATATTCCAAAACCCTTAATCTCCCTGGATGGGAATGGTTAGAAGGCTATTCTAAAGAATCAAAAAAATCAAAAGATATAAAACAGGAAAATGATAAAAAAACTGGAGAAACAGAAGATTCTGGTATAAAAAGTGAAGAAAAAAATCAAAATAAAGAAGAAAAATCAAAACATGAAGCTGCAAAAGAAAGTGCAAAATATATCCAAGATATTATTGGGGGTAGGCCTGTTTTAGGTTATCCTTCAGAAAAAGGAGGTTTCAGACTTCGTTATGGAAGAAGTAGGAACACTGGACTTGCTGCTATGGGAGTTAATCCAGGAACTATGCAACTTCTTGAATTTTTAGCTGTTGGAACTCAACTTAAAATTGAAAGACCTGGAAAAGGAAATTGCGTTGTTCCCGTAGATTCTATTGAAGGGCCTATTGTAAAATTAAAAAATGGTGATGTAGTTAAAATTAGGTCTGTAAAGGAAGCAAAAACTGTTAAAGGACAAATAGCTGAAATTTTATTTTTAGGTGATATGCTTGTTGCTTTTGGTGAATTTTTAAGAAATAACCAATCTTTACTTCCTTCTGCTTGGTGTGAAGAATGGTGGATTGAAAATATTAAAAATTCAAGTAATTTTGATGATAATGGTCCAATTTTAGATTCAAATCCTGATATTACTTTAGAAAAACTTGGAAAATTAGAATCAATTGAAGATAGCTATATTTCAGCTGAAAATGCTTTTGAAATTTCTAAAAAATATGGTGTTCCTTTACATCCTCTTTATACTTATTGTTATAATGATATCTCTTTAAAAGATTTAAATTCTCTTATTAAATGGATAAATAAATTTAAAAATACTTTTAGAGATAATTCTAAAAATAATAAAGAAGATTTTAAATTAGATTTATCCTATGAAAAACGTATACTAGAAGTTATTGGTGTACCTCACAAAGTAGAGGGCAGAATAGACAAAAATGATGATGTTAAAATTATCATCAATTATGATGATGCTTATGCATTGCTTCAAACATTATCTCAAGAATTTGATAATGAAATTTTAAACTCAAATTTAACTTCAATTGAGGCATTGAATAAGATTTCACCAGTTAAAATCATGAATAAAGCTCCAGTATATATTGGAACTCGTGTAGGTCGTCCTGAAAAATCTAAAGAAAGGCTTATGAGGCCAGCTCCTCATGTCTTATTCCCTATTGGTAATGCTGGAGGTAATAGGCGACTTGTAGCTGAAGCAGCTAAAAAAGGTAAAATAGCTGTTGAACTTTCAAGAAGAATTTGTACAAATCCTCAATGTCAACTTAGCTCATTCCAATCTTTGTGTCCCCACTGTGGTTCTCTTACTGAAATAGGATCTCCAGGTCGTAAAAATATAAATCTTTCTGGAATGCTTAGAAAAGCTTCAGATAATGTGGGTGTTAGAAAAGTAGATGAAATTAAAGGTGTAGTTGGAATGATTTCAGAATCTAAACTTCCTGAACCTCTTGAAAAAGGAGTTTTGAGAGCTAAAAATGAAGTTTTTACATTTAAAGATGCTACTATTCGGCATGATTCAACTGATCTTCCTTTAACTCATTTTATTCCGAAAGAAATTGGTATCACTGTAGAAAAGCTATTAGAAATGGGATATGAAAAAGATGCTTATGGAAATCCAATTGAAAATGAAGATCAGATTATAGAACTTAAAGTACAAGATATTGTTATATCTAATAATTGTGGTGAATATTTAGTTAATGTAGCTAATTTTGTGGATGATCTTCTTGATAAGTTTTATTCTATGGATAGATTTTACAATGTAACTAATAAAGAGGATCTTATTGGCCATTTAATTGTTGGTCTTGCTCCACATACATCTGCTGGGGTTTTAGGACGTATTGTTGGCTTCACAAGTGCATTAGCTTGTTATGCTCATCCTTATTTCCATTCAGCAAAAAGGAGAAATTGTGATAGTGATGAAGATTCTGTTATGCTTCTTCTCGATTCCTTGATTAATTTTTCAAAATCATATCTTCCTAGCACTCGTGGAGGAAGTATGGATGCTCCATTAGTTTTATCTTCAAGAATTGATCCTGAAGAAATTGATGATGAATCTCACAATATTGATGTTTTACCTAACTTTTCACAAAGCTTTTTTGAAAGGACTTATAAAGGTGAAAAACCTTCTGATGCTTTAGATCTAGTGGACAATGTTTCAATGCATCTTGGAACTCAAAAACAATATGAAGATTTAATGTTTTCCCATAATACTTCAAATATTCATTCTGGTCCTCATATCTGCCTTTATAAGACATTACCTTCAATGAAAGAAAAAGTTGAGTCTCAAATTGAACTAGCTGAAAAAATAAGGGCAGTTGATCAAAGAGGAGTTGTTGAAGGAGTACTTAGCTCTCATTTCCTTCCAGACATAATGGGTAATGTAAGAGCATTTTCAAAACAGAAAGTTAGATGTACTTCTTGTGGTTCTAAATATAGGCGCATGCCATTAACTGGTAAGTGTAGATGTGGCTCAAATTTAGTTTTAAGTGTTTCAAAAGGTTCGGTCACAAAATATCTAGAAATTTCTAGAGATTTAGTAGCTAGATATCCAATAAATCATTATTTAGTTCAAAGACTTGAAATTCAAGAATTTGGTATTGATTCATTATTTGAAAGTGATAAATCTAAACAGAGTTCACTGGATATTTTCCTTTAAGTTTGAATCTTAATTATAAATTAAAAATAATATTAAAACAATATTTTTTATTTAATTTTTATTTTTATCATTTTATTTTTATCATTTTAATTTAGTATAAATCATTTAGAATTAATATCATTTTTCACTTTATTTTTTTATAAATGTTAATTAATTTCATTTGAAAATTTTTGTTGATATTAATCATGAATAAGTTTTTATTAATGTTATTAATTGTTTATTTTATATAAAATTGTATTTCATTAGATTTGAAAAGATAACATATTATATTTTCTTTCTATTTTTTTCTAATAATGTGTGATATTTTTATATTTTGTTTAATTTATTTTATTAATCTCTAATTTTTGATTATTTGAATTAATAATGTTAAATATTAATAAAATTCAATTTTATATATTAAATTAGGAAATTATATAAATGATAATTTACATATAAATTCTTAGTGAATTATGAATTCTCTACTAGGAATTTCATAGGGTTAATATATAGATTCTCATCTAAGTATCAATTTTTATAATATTAATTACTTTTGTTAGATACGATACGAATGATTTATATATTAGTTAATAGATATATAATTGTTATATTCATATTATTCACATGTAAAGAGAATGTTTTATCTAAGAATATTAAATTTTGATTTAAATATTCTCAGATTTATTAATATTGGATATCAATATTATTGGATATCAGTAATCAGGTAACCAATATCAAATAACAGTCAAATATTAGCTATATTAAATAATAAATATATTTAAATAGTATATTTACAAGAAAAATTTAAAATACAATATAAAAAACTCACTTAAACATACTTTATTGATATTTACATTTACTTTATATAGCATTGCAATTTCATTAAATTTAATAAATAAATTGTTATGCTATGAACACTTTTGTGAGATTTTGGTATTGTTTTAGGGTGTTAACAATGCAAAATGAGACAAAAATAGCAGATAATTTGTCAAATCAAGTTAAAGTCTGCGTTAAAAAAAATAACGGAATTATGGAGAGATTTAGCTATGAAAAATTAGTTAAATCTTTAGTTATGGTTGAAGCTCCGTACTTCGAATCTGATAAGATTATTTCTGATGTTGTTTCTTCTGTTTATGATGGAATATCAACTAAACAAATAAAAAAAATTGTTTATGATTCATTATCAGAAATCGATGAAGAAACAGCAAACAAATACTTAGCTGCTACCACACTTAAAGTTAGAACTTCAAGAGATAAGATTGAGTCTTTTGATTTAGCTAAAATTGCTAATACACTTGTTCAAGAAACAGGTGCTTCTCAAGAAACTGCTTTTGAAATTGCTTCTCAGGTTTGGAAAGAGCTTAAAAAGCTTAATGTAGAGTATCTTACTGCTCCAATGATTAGGGAGATAGTAAATACGAAACTTGTTGAGCATGGATTAGAAGACTTAAGAAGCAAATATACTCGTCTCGGTATTCCTGTTTTCAATATTACGTCTCTCATTGAAAATGGATCTCGTGATAATGCTAACATGATTCACAATCCAGAAAGTGTTCATAAATATGTAGCTGATGAAGCTTTAAAACAATATGCATTATTGCACATGCTTCCATCAGACTTAGCTGATGCACATATGTCTGGAGATATACACATTCATGACCTTGAATTCTTTGCTGGAAGGCCATTAAACTGTATGCAACATGATATTCGTACTTTTATTAAATATGGTCTTAAAGTAGATGGTACTGGAGATCATACTTCAGTAGCTGGTGCTCCTAACCATATTGAAACTTTAATGAACCATACTGGTGAAATAATGCTTGCAGCACAGCAAAATATGTCTGGAGGACAAGGAATGTCTCTTTGGAATGTTTTTGTTGCTCCATTTGCAAGAGGTTTACCTTATGATAAAGTTAAACAAGCTGTACAAATGTTAGTATACAATCTTAACATGGCTTATGCAGCAAGAGGTTCTCAGGTTCCATTTACAAGCATGAACCTAGAATTCGGAGTACCAAAGTTTCTCCAGGATGTGGAAGCTTATGGGCCTAAAGGGCAAGCTGTAGGAACTTATGGTGACTTTGAAGATGAAACTAGAATGCTTCAAAGAGCATTTACTGAAACATTACTTGAAGGTGATGCAGATGGAAAACCTCATCTTTTCCCAAATACTATTTATACACTTAGAAAAGAATCATTAAGTAGTGAATATGAAGAAGATTTAATGAAAGTTCATGAACTTTCAGCAAAATATGGTTCAGCTTACTTTGCTAATATGTTACCTGATTATAGAGGTAATATGGCTAATTATATGGGATGTAGGACTTGCCTTCAGGATAATTGGACTGGAGATTGGGATACAGACTGTTTAAGAACTGGTAATCTTGCTTATATAACTTTAAATTTCCCAAGAATAGCTTATCAATCTCATGATGAATCTGAAGTATTTGAATATATTGATTCTTACATGGATTTAGGTATTAAAGCATTAAACATCAGAAGGGAACAAGGATTAAATTGTTTAAATAATTATAATTTATTGCCTTTCCTTAATCAAGATGTTGAAGATGATACTTATTATAGAATAGAAAATTCAACTATGTCTTTTGGTTTTGTAGGTCTTAATGAGATGCTTATGTCTTTATTTGGAGCTGGAATTGATGATCCTAACTCTAATAAATTTGGTATTAAAGTATTAGAATACATTAATAAAAGAGCCCAAGAACTTAAAAAGGAAACTGGTCTTAGATGGACAATATTACAAACTCCTGCGGAGTCAACTGCATATAGGTTTGCAACTCTTGACAAAGAAAAATTCCCAGACCGTGTCATTACTCAAGGAGAAGCTGGAGCTAACTATTACACTAACTCTTCACATGTACCAGTTAATTCTAATGCATCACTTATTGAAAAAATTAAAATTGAAGAACCATACCATCCTTTAACTGGTGGAGGTCATATTTTCCATGCATTTATGGGAGAATCATATTCAGATCCAGAAGCTTTAATGAGTTTAACTAATAAAATAGCTAGAAAATCAGATATTGGTTTCTGGGCATATAGTTCTGCTTTAAGTTTCTGTATTAAATGTAAAACTCTTATGAAAGGTTTAAATGATCAATGTCCAACATGTGGTGAACAAGACGATGTCGAATGGTATGACAGAATCACTGGTTATGTCCAACAAGTCGGCCGAGCTAAATCCTCATCTGGTGGATGGAATGCTGGTAAGAGACAAGAACTTAATGATAGAAAACGGTTTGAAAAATAGTTAAAATTATCATTTATTAACTATATTTAAATTGAATTTTATTTTTATTTTATTTCATTCTTATTTCATTCTTATTCTATTCTTATTCTATTCTTATTTTATTCTTATTTATTTCTATTTTTGCATTGAATAATTTAATTTGTATTTAATTAATTAAATTATAATTTATTCAACAGATAATTTGTCTAAATAATGCAAATGGCTTTAAGGATAAATTCAATTCACGAAAAATATTTTTTGAAAAAACTATAAATGATTTTTATATGAAAAGTTAACAAATATGATAAAATCGAAAAAATCCTTATTAAATATTTTTAATGGAATAATCAATGAATTATCATTTTCATGACAATTGATTAAAGCAATAAATACTAACAATTTCAAATATTAAGTAATAAACTTGTATCAATGGATTTATTTTTAAAATTTAGGCGGAATTATGTTGAAGTATTATAGTAATGATAATGGAGATTATTTGTATATTTATTTTAATATCTTTATTAGGATATATTTTAGTGTAAATAGGTTCTAATTGATTTATAAATAAGGAAAATTTGAAGTGTATAGTATAATTTGTATTTTTTAACAGATTAACATTATTTAAAATTTCAAAGTACTATAAAGCTGGTATATTTAAAAAAATATTTATTTATATCAGTTATATTATTATTATTCTTTTTAAATCTTTTAAATTAGTTAATATGGTTAGATAATCATTATTTTTTCTGTATTTTTATATTTATCATATATGGTTATACGTTTTTTATATAGAAATATTTATATATACCAATTAATAAATTTCGATTAACATAAAATTATTATGTTGATAGATAAAAATTATTACATTAAGGATATATGCCATTTATGTCTATTTGGGGGATTTTTTCTTGCTTGGTGGTATTTTTTATACAGGGGGAATAATTTCTTATTATCTTTTTAAGGTAATTGTATATTTTTGATTTTATAATTGTAATGATATTTTTTCTTTACTTCATTAATGCGGATTTTAATGTAGTAATTGTCAGGAAAAATATCTGATATTTTATGAAAGTGGGGGTAATTTTTTTTAAAAATTATATAGAAAATATTGAATAGTTAATAAAAAATAATAACTTTTTAAGGGGTATTATTTTTAAGTAATATTTATAAAATTGCAAAAAGAATGTTAAAAAGTGTATTTTATATACTATAATTCTTTTATTTTGTTAAATAATGTTTTATTGATGGGGGTGAATTATTAGATTGTCTGTAATTTATAGTTTTTATAATCATAATTTTGTTAATAATGTTTTTTCATTAATTAAATGAATGTTATCTAATTTTTTTAGAGTAATTTTCATCTGATTAATAGAAAAAATTAAAGAGTTTCTTTTCAATGATTTCTCGAATGAATGGTCGTTTTATATAAAATTATCTTTTTTGGCGAGTTGTTATTGTAGAATCTAATGATATTATTAATAAAGATGCTTTTAAATGATTTGAAATTTCTATAGATAATCTAATCAATTTTTTCACTATTTTATAATAATTTGTTAATCATAATGATATAGGTGGAAAGTTTCATTGATTTTATATAAATGAATTAAATAGATATTGTATTTTAAACCTCTGAATTCTTTTTAATGGGTTAAATGCATATTTTATCTTTATTTATATTGATTCTTTATAATCTTTCATTTTTCTGTCTATATGTTTTATAATAAGAATAATTTTTCATAAAAAATATTTCATATTTTTATAATATTTAGTGTTGAATATTAGGGGGATATAAATTTTGAAGTTTGGGGATGATTTAATTAGTTTGAGGTTTTTGAGGAATGTCTTTTTAGTTGTCGTTGTTTTAGTAGTGGTTTGTTCTATGCAGGGTGTTTTTGCAGTTGATACTACTATTAATCCAGGTAATGGAACGATAAATGATGGTTTAAGTTCTTTAGATAATGGTGGTACTCTTAATCTTGATTCGGGAAATTATAGTGGGACGGGAAATTCCAATATAACGATTGATAAGAATGTTACTATAAAAGGTAGTAATAGTTCTAATACGATAATTTTTGGTAATGGTAATGATCCAGTTTTTATTGTTGAAGATGGTAATACATTAACTTTAATTAATCTCACTATTTTTAGTAATTATTTGAACAGGGGTAATGATTCTGCTGTTTATGGTGGAATGGTTCATATTTCTAATGGTTCCATTGTAGGCCAAGGAAATCTTGTTTTCAGTAATTCTGTTTTTATTAATGATGAAAATGATATTAATTTAACTGTTAATGCATCTTCTCATTATT